>JACCZZ010000061.1 GCA_013695715.1 Chitinophagales bacterium
GCTCTGACTCTTTAAGGCATCTTTTAATCTGTCTTGCAAAAGCATCAGCGTCATCGGCAATAAGAATATTTTCATCATTGGTTGCGTTGATCCCTTCCATACCCATGGTTGTTGAAATCACAACCTTTCCTTCTGCCATTGCTTCAAGAATTTTTACACGTATGCCGCTGCCTGAAAACAGAGGCACTACCATCAGTGACTTACTTCTTATAAAAGCCCTTGAATTCTCCACTTCGCCAACCATTTCAACATTGGGATAATGCTTATCAGGAAAATCTGGAGGGAAGTTTCTGCCTGCTATAAAAAATTTCAGATCAGAGGATGGACCTTGAACCTTTGGCCACACTTTTTCTAAAAACCACTCTATACCTTCACGGTTTGGCAACCAATCCATGGAGCCGATGTAACAGATAGACGGTGACGAGTTAGTTGGGTGTATTTCTGCGGGGCTCCCATTTAATTTCATTCCTACAGGACAGCAGTGAATTGGTATCTTACAACCAAGCTCAATGAATTTAGCAGCATCTACTTCCGATATCGGTACCAGCGCATCACAGGAGTTTAAATGATAAATCTCAAACTCTTTCATACGTGTCGCAAGTGTTTGGAGGTACCACTTCTTTGCACCTGGCTTGGCCATTACCGAATTACGTTCCCAGATCAGATGCTCGATGTTATGAGCCCGCAATACGACTTTTGCTTTAGAAAATTTCCGGACAGACAAGAGGTAGGGAAGCAGATACAAACCCTCTAACTGAACAATATCAAAATTATTTTCGCGGAAAATTCCTGCTAATAGTCTTTCAAAATCTGGTGAAACAAAACGCTGTATGTTGTATGTATCACCCATCAGCAGGCTTCTTAGAGCATCCCACCAGTTTACATCAGTGTCTAATAATACAGAATGAAAGTCAGCTAACTGTTGATTTTCTACAGGCAATTCGTCTGGTGGAAAAAAATGCTTCTTTGTATTTATTGCCGCTACCGTTACTTTTTGTCCGGCCTCGTAAAAGCCTCTTGTAAGTTGATGGATGGCTATTACTTCCCCATCACGAAGCGGGTAAGGAAACTTCTTACATACCTGTAGAATCTTCAAGCACGTGATTGTTTAGGAGCGCAAAGTTATATTTTGAATTGCGTTTATAGTTGGATAATTTAGTAATACGATCTATGGATATTAACACGGGATGTGTGTAATCTGATCTGGCATAACAAGGAACAAGTTTTATGTAATTGCCTTTGATTTTTTGTACCTGTAATGAATATGGATAATGTTGTCCTAAGCGGCTGTTAACATGCTATTTTAAAAATGGCTCTGATGCCTATTTAAGGCATCCTTATAAACTTTTAAGGCACGCTCCCGCGCCATTTTATGATCTATCATTGGAGGGGAGTATGTAAATTCCTGAAATTCAGGAACCCACTTTTTCACATAATTAAGTTCGGGATCGAACTTCTTTATTTGCAAGGCAGGGCTGAAAATGCGAAAATATGGTGCTGCATCCGCGCCGGTTCCGGCTGCCCACTGCCAGCCGCCGTTGTTGGAAGCGAGATCATAATCTAAAAGTTTCTTAGCGAAATAGGCTTCACCCCATCGCCAGTCAATCAACAGGTCTTTAGTTAAAAAGCTTGCTACAACCATTCTCACTCTATTGTGCATAAACCCTGTAGAATTCATCTCACGCATGCCCGCATCTACAATTGGAAATCCTGTTTCCCCGTCCATCCAGCGCTTAAACTCTGATTCATCATTTCTCCATTCAATGAAATCATATGCAGGTTGAAAAGCATTTGTGACTACCTTAGGAAAATGCCAAAGGATCATCTGATAGAAATCGCGCCAGATCAGCTCATTCAAATATTTTGTGTTAAGCGATTTTGCTCTTGCTGCCAGCTTACGAATGCTAATAGTGCCAAACCTAAGATGAACGCTTAGTCTTGAAGTACCATTCATCTCTGGAAAATTGCGGGTTTCATGATAATGATTTATTAAATCATCACTCACAAAATCAGAAGGGAATTTTGCATCCGTGCTATGAAATCCCATT
>JACCZZ010000071.1 GCA_013695715.1 Chitinophagales bacterium
CGCTCCAATAAGCCAATGAAGTGCGGATCAACAGGGCTGTCCATCCAAAGCACCTCATATCCTCGTTCCTTAGCAGCAGTTACAAAAGAATGCTGTTGAATCGGATCTGTTGCATATAAATACACCAGCTTCTTGTCTTTATTTGTTTGCTGAGGCTTAATTTTTTCTGTAAATTCATCTATCGTGAAGTATTTTCCTTCTGTGGTTTTTAAGAGGCAGAAGCTTTTGGCGCGGTCATAAAATTTTTCATCGGAGAGCATTCCGTATTGAATAAAAATCCTGATGTCGTCCCATTTCTTCTCAAAATCTTCCCTATTCAATTTGAATGATTCCTCCAGCTTGTCTGCCACTTTCTTTGTGATATGTGCGCTGATCTTTCTCACGTTGGCATCGTTCTGCAAGTAGCTTCGTGAAACGTTCAGGGGAATGTCAGGTGAATCAATCACACCCTTCATCATCATTAGAAAGTCCGGAACTATGTTTTCGACAGAATCAGTTACGAATACCTGATTGCTGTAGAGTTGAATCCTGTCTTTTTCTGCTTCAAAATTGTTTTTCAGCTTTGGAAAATAAAGGATTCCCGTTAGGTTGAATGGATAATCTACATTTAAATGAATGTGAAACAGCGGGTCATCTGCATAGGGATATAATTCACGATAAAACAAACGGTAATCATTGTCGGCAAGCACAGAAGGTTTTTTGGTCCACGCCGGTTCCGTGTTGTTGATGATTTCTTTTTCGTAACGAATCGTTACTGGTAAAAACTTGCAATATTTTTTAAGCAGGTTTTTTATTCTTGAGTCTTCAAGAAATTCCGTTGAATCCTCGGCAATGTGAAGCACTATGTCAGTGCCCCGCTGTTCTTTTTCAACCTCTTCAAGCAAATAATCCGGACTTCCATCACATTCCCAGCGAACTGCTGTGGAATTTTCTTTATAAGATCGGGTGAAAATCTCAACTTTACTAGAGACCATAAATGCGGAATAAAACCCCAATCCGAAGTGACCTATTAGCTGTGCATCACTCTTATCTTTATAATGCGAGACAAATTCCTCAGCTCCGGAAAATGCAATTTGGGTAATATATTTTTCAACTTCTTCTCCCGTCATCCCCAAACCACGGTCGCGAAAAGTAAGAGTACGGGCTTCTTTATCCAGCAGCACATCAATAGTAAGGTCACCAAGCTGGCCCTGAAATTCACCAATAGAGCTTAATGCTTTTAACTTCTGAGTAGCGTCTACAGCATTAGAAACTAATTCGCGTAAAAAAATCTCATGATCACTGTACAAGAATTTTTTTATAATTGGAAATATATTCTCGGTATGAACCTGAATTGTTCCTGTAGACATAGTTGAATTTTGCGCGAAACTATCAAAGCCTTTGCCATTGAACAAATTACTGACAGGGTGTCGTGAACTCCAAGTCTTCAACTGCAGAGTTATTTCTCATCTTTGAGCCATTACAATATTCTGCAACTCTCAATCGTCAACGCCATCATACGATTGATGTGATGACCATAGAAGCAACGATGACTACGCGCCAGAATGCAGAGATTCAGGAGACAGTCCGTAAAGAACGCAAGCGGCTCTTCGATTTTATCAGGCAACGGGTCAACAGCGATGAAGATGCGGAAGACATACTGCAGGATGTCTTCTTCCAGTTTGTGAATGCATACCGGATGATGGAACCTATTGAGAAAGTGACATCGTGGCTGTTCACGGTAGCGCGTAATAAAATCACTGATCTATACCGAAAGAAAAAAACGGAAAGTTTTTCAAGCCTTGCACATGCCTCCGGAGCTGACGATACTGATGATGAGGCTTCTAATTATTTTCTTGATGAACTGATGCAGGACGCATCTGAAACACCTGAATCTCAATATATGCGCTCCCTCATGTGGGATACGTTGAATGCGGCACTTGAAGAATTGCCATCAGAGCAACGGGAAGTGTTCACCATGCATGAGTTAGATGGCCTCAGCTTTAAAGATATTGCTTCGATGAGCCGACAACCGATCAATACTTTGCTTTCCCGTAAGCGGTATGCAGTGTTACATCTTCGTGATCGGCTTCAAACTTTATATAACGAATTATTAAACCTTTAAAATTTTAATATGAAACAGAGGTGGATTTTGAAAGGGCTTAAAATGATATTCATCTTCGTGCTCATTGCAGCGGCAATGAGCTACCTGGTAATGTCTTTGTGGAACTGGCTGATGCCAGTAGTATTCAGTCTCGGCACAATCACTTTCTGGCAGGCTCTCGGTATCCTTGCTCTTGCCAAATTGCTCTTCGGCTTTGGGCGGGGAAGCTGGCGGGGCGGCTACTATGGTGGCCATTGGAAGCACCGGAGCCCTCAATATAAAGAGCAGATGGAAGAGAAACTGAAAAATATGACTCCTGAAGAGCGTGAAAAATTCAGAGCAGAATGGCGGAAGCGTTGTGGCTGGCGATACCCTCAGCAGGAAGATAAAGTTGATTCAGAAACACCTGCTAATTGAGATGAGCTTTTCATAATGGCTTGGATTATTAGGGAAGCGAAAGCTTTCCTTTTTTTATTTATATCATATATTATCGTGTGTGATGAAGGCACCTAAGAAGCAGCAAGTGCATTAATTCTTTAGGTTAAAATTATTGCACTTTATTCTTAAGCAGCACAAATTCACAACCATTCCACGAATTAATCAAGCTTACATCAAAACTATTGAGTAATGAATCAAGCTTCTCTTTTTCATATACAAGCACAAATTCACCAGGTTTAAGATCTCTGAGCGTATATTTTATTTTAATTACATAATTATAGTTTAGATGATAGGTTCGTTGATAAAATTTAATCTGATCCTCATGCTC
>JACCZZ010000114.1 GCA_013695715.1 Chitinophagales bacterium
AAAGTAATAATGTTGTTGCTGATATTGGAGACGGTAAGCAACTCATAATTGCCGGATTTAAGGTAATCTGTCACAGTTCCATATGTAATAGCGTCAGAAGTATCTATCGCTGCACCGGTCATTTGTATCAGCAGCACTTTGTTTCCAGTGGCAAGTCCTGTAGCAATTACCGGAAGTGAAACGCGGTTGTTACAAAAATCAACTGAATAAACTTCCCAATAATTATTAATAACTCCTGTGATGACTGATTGCCCGAACGTAATTATTGTGATGCAGCTAAAAGCCATTAGCATAAACATTCTTCTAAATACCATGCAGGTTCTCTTCATTCAATTAGAAAAATATGATGGCTGAAGCAGAAAGTTCACAACGGTGTTCTGGGGCTTATTGTTTGGGAATCAATACTACTTTAAATGTTTTACTAAACCCGGGATATTCAAAGCGAAGGAAGTAGATGCCCGGGGAAAGATTGTCGTCCTGCATGCTTACACTGAGATTATGTGAGCCGGGCTGATTGATTGATCCGTCTTGCTGAGCAAGATCTTTTACCATCTGTCCTGATAAGGAATACATTTTAATAGCTAACGACACATCCTGATTTACTTCGTAGTTAATTTGAAAGTGATCTGATGTAAGGGTGGGATAAACTGACAAAGACGATAGATTCATTTCGTCTATTCCCGTCAGGGTTTTAAAATGCGCTACCACATAATCACCTAATGCAAGTGTGAAATATACCTCTGGGTCGGTTGAATTCGGATTTACAAAATTGTTGTTTAAGGTCCAGTAATCAAATGTATAACCCGGAGCAGGCATGGCTGACAATTCAATATTTTGCCCACTAAGGTAAGCCGAGCTATAAGGATAGGCTCCTGGCAAAGTGCCTTGAATAATAACGTCTCCGGCATCCTCGGGTGTTACATCTACAGTTACATCATAAGACGGTAGAGAGGTTTCAAAATGAGCCACTACAATATCATCCGCCTGCAGGTTTATGGTCATACTATCTGCATTTATATTGGGCGAGACTATGTTATTATTCACTTCCCAATAAGAGAAAATCATATTGGCGGCGGGGGCAGCCTTAAAATTCAAATCGACATTACCGAAATACGTACCTGTCCAAGGATAGGAGGGAGGTGCTATGGTACTGATGCTAACATCACCTGCAAGGGGTGGATCTACCAATACTGTAACATCAAAGGGTCCTGTAACTTCATAACAGTCTATCAGCGCCGAATCAATATAAGAACATCTGCCATTGATCTGATCTTGCAGGTACGCGAGATTATCTTCCCAACCAGCCATGCTGCCACCCCATCGCGCAATTTGCCCGGGCATTTCAGGAGTTAAGATGTCTATAAATGATTGAAGCAGCGCCTGCACAGAATCGCATGTGAGCGCACTGTTCATGAGGTCAGCATAGCGATTTATATAATCATTTTTAAACTGAGGGTTATCCATAAGCTTGGTAAGCATATCCATAGTTCCCATATCTGGCCCTGCATTTTGAAATACTGTCTGCAGATCACATGGATCAGCAGTATAATTTGTGGTGGGCCAGCCTGAATAATTTTGTCCTAATCCAAACACATTATCTTCATCCCATAATGCATACGTCCACTTTGTCCGCTCACCATCAGGGTCTCTGCCACGCCACCACATAGTATTCCAACTTATCCAGTCACTATTGACTATATAAGTATTGAAAATACAGTAATCAATAAAGCCTGGGATATTAAGTCTTTCATTAACATAATCATAGTTAGCAGGAACAGCTAAAGAAGTAGACATCATGAAATTATAAAGATTGTTCCATGCTGTGTCACTTCCGTATTTTATATTTAATCCACCCCAAAATGCAAGAATGTCTATATCCTCTTCTCCCTGGTCATAATAGTACTCCGTAAAGTCAGGTTCGTCCATTTTTTCTCGCACTTCGTATACACCCCAGTATTCACCATTGATATATAAAATTGCAGGCTCGTAAGTGCGTTCATCCATTTCAAGATTATATTTTTCGGAAAGCGTTTGAACAAACGCATCCCGTAAGTGGCATCCGCCCCCACTTCCCCAGGTAAAAGGATAATTATCTGAGGCCCCTGCTTTTAAGATTATATGATCGTAATTAGGCCGATCCTTTATAGTAAAGATCGGGTAATCAATAGTATAGTTATAGCCATAATCATCTTCCATTTCAAAATCAATCCCTTTCTGGGGGAAAGCCCATGAATCATTGCCGTGCGGATCTACCTTTCCTTCTCCTTCAGAAACAAGCTGACGGTCTTTTGCAAAAAATTCAAGATATGAATCAATATCCCATGTACCTCCGCCATTAAACAGCGCATCAAAATCAGATGAGCTTAATGAAAGCACATAATAGTTTTGATCATGAGTAACATTGATGAAGTAGGTGTTTGTTTCAGTGAAGCTTGGAAGAATATCGGGTAATGAGCTGAATGCAGCTGCTCTGATTACCTGAGTTGCGGAAACAGCTACAGGGCCGGAATAAATTGTTGAATTTGCTTTGGGAGTGGATCCATCCAGAGTATATCGGATTGTTGCATTAGGGTCTGCAT
>JACCZZ010000116.1 GCA_013695715.1 Chitinophagales bacterium
GCTTATATAGTAGAGGTGGAATAAGTAAGCTGCTGCATGTAAAATTTTCTTGCAACACTGTAATCCAGGGAAGCAGTTGTCTGGAAAACTCATTACTGAAGGACTGAATGTTTATGGTGGTGAAGCCCTCTGCTGAATGAATTAAGTATGAGAAAAGATGGCTGAGGTCTTTGCTATTTTCGTCTGCGTCATGGTGGTGAGTAGCATTATTTCCCGGTAAACTCTGGTCCGTGGCATGGTGATGATGCGGTATGAAGTTATGGCCAAATAGAATGGTTGAACTAACGGAAACAATTAAAATAACTATATACTTTCTCAGCATCAGTACAAAGGTAATGGTTATTTGGAATGAATATCCCAATCTTCATTATTCTTCTGCCTTATCACTATACAGAAGGTATGACTTCATAAATTGATTTTCGAGCAGCATTGAAAGTAATTACCAACTTCTAATAAAGAATTGAGTCCACCGTGGAAACTCCATTATTCTTCTTTATGATACAAAATATAAAGTGACCTGAAGCACAGTTATCAATCCTCAATTGCCTGCACACAACCTAATCCTGAATGGTACGCTAATCCATTGCTGAGTATTTGTTTTAATAGCTCTTCTTCGTGCTAATAGAGTATTGAGAAATTTCCTCCGAGTCCTGTGGTAATTGGCGCCCGTTCAGGAGAACCGAATCCTTCCGGGATCTGGGTACTATGCTTAGTTGCAATCAACCCGTGACCTGCTGTCGTGCCTAGTAAATATCAATCTAATCTTCGATAACAGTAGTCACGGTCATCATTGTAACGGTGATGGAAGGTGATTGCTATTTCCGCGTGGTGGTGGTGAGGAATAAGATTGTGCACCAATTAAAAAAACTAAAGGCGATAGCAATAAACAATTTGCGAACACTAATCTCTTGGCACGAAGGCAGGAAAATACATTCTCTCATTTAACTAATTTCAAAGCGGCATCAAGCCGCAGTGCTGCATTGTCCCAATTAAGAATGTTGAACAAGGCATCAACAAAATCTGTTCTCTTGTTTTTGTATTTTAAATAATAGGCGTGTTCCCAAACATCAATTACCATCAGAGGAATACAACCCCATTGTGTAAGTTTTTCGTGGTTCTCACATTGTAAAAGTGTGATGCTATCTGAATAAGGTTGGTATGCCAAAATTCCCCAACCGTTGCCATCAATATTTTTTGAAGTTGCTGCAATGTATAATTTGAGTTTGTCGTAAGTGCCATAGTTTTTTTCAATTCTCTTTAATAATTCTCCTGATGGTTGGGTTTTTTTATTGGTAAGGTTTGTCCAGAAGATTGAATGCAGAATGTGAGATGAAAAATGAAATGAAAGCTTTTTTGTCCAGAAATCAATAGTTTCAAGGTTGTTGCTATCCAATGCTTCTTTTACTTTTTTTAAATCATTATTTGCTCCTTTCACTGCTCCACCGTGATGAAAAGTATAATGCAGATGCATTGTTTCTGCATCCATATATGGCTCTAAAAAATTCTCAGCATAAGGCAAAGTTTGCTGAATGAAGTTTCCATTTTCATCAACTAGTTTGTCAATACCGCTTTCGTTTACGGATGCTGCCAGTGATGAGTTCGCTGGAAGGATTGTTGCACCTCCAATTATTAAACTATTTTGAATAAATTGCTTTCTGTCCATTGTTATCTATAATACTGTTTTTAAAATGAGCCCGATTACAGCTGCAATCAAAATAATGTATGATTCCTGGATTTTCTTTAGGTAAATTAATGCTAAGATAGTAACTAATGCAATCAATGCAGATGGAATATCTGTAATGCTGCGACTGGCGATAATTACAACTGCACCTACTAATGCACCGATTACCGCTGCTGTTATGCCGTCAACAAATGCTTTGATGCTTTTGTTTTTTGCAATTCTTTTGAAGTAAGGGGCTGGAATGACAGTAAGCAAGTAACAGGGAAGAAAGGTTGCCAGTGCTGCGACACAAGCTCCGGGAAAACCAGCCACAAGATAGCCAATGAACCCAACTGTGATAACAACAGGGCCAGGTGTTATCATTGCTACTGCCACCGCATCTAAGAATTGTTTTTCATTCAACCAATGATATTCTGACACAACACCACCATGTAAAAACGGAACGATTGCCAAACCACTACCAAAAACAAATGCACCTGCTTTGGTAAAAAATATTGCAATTTTAATAAGTGTAGATGTTTCATATTCCCAAAAACCTATTCCTGTGAGTAAAATGAAGTTTGCTGCGCCCTTTTGCATCCATTTAGGTGGAGCTTTAATGAGCATATACAGCAGCCCTGCACCCACAAATAATAGAACACTTTCAGATTGAGTGATAGCAGTAATTACACCTGCTATTATAAAAAATAACCATAGTACCCAATTTGTTTTTAATGATTGAAGATTGAATTTACCAATAGATTTTGTTGTGAGCTTGTAGCTGCTTATGGAGATAATTCCAATCACTGCTGCACCAACTCCATAAAAAACTGCCTGCATCCATGGTAAACCGCCAAAAAGTTTATAGGCGATTCCAAGAAGCACTACCATTATGAAAGATGGCAGCACAAATGCCAAGCCTACAAGGGTTGCACCGATTACTCGATAATGAACAAAGCCTAAATAAATTCCTAATTGTGCTGCTAAAGGTCCAGGGGCAAGCTGTGCAAGTGCTAACCCTTCCTTATATTCTTCTTCCGAAATCCATTTATGTTCTTCAACTAAGTCTCTGTGCATATAGCCCACTAATGCAACTGGTCCTCCGAAACCTGCATAGCCAAGTTTGAGAAAATAAAGCACAAGCTGACGGAGAGTATAGCTGGATGAGGCTTCTAACATGTGGTTGGTTTCAATTTAACTGATCTTTATCTAATGCGTAATACTAAGAAATCATAAATCCAAAGTGCTGCCTGGTTGCCATTGTGAGTGGGAACTGCTAATAAATAATTTACTTTCCAAGCGCTGCAATGAACGCATGTAGTGTTTGAAGAGAAAAGACATCTTTTACCATCAGGTTAGTTTGAGAGGAAGATGCACAGTTAAGAAGCATCGTTGTGATTCCTGATGAGCCACGGGCAAGCAATACGGTCAATCTTGGGATGTTCTCTTGTTATCCATTTCATTTTATAGAAGCATTAGGGAGCAAAGATGCCATCTCTGTTACTGATAAAATAGAATGGAATTGACTTTTGGAACAGGAATTACTTTTTACGAATATTTTTTTTGTAAGCCAGGGGGCTTTTACCTGTTTCCTTTTTGAAAATACGTGTGAAATGGCTTTGGTCTGAAAAGCCTGTGAGGTAAGCAATTTCAGTGAGAGAGTATTTTTGGGAATGAATTAGCTGAATGGCTTTTTCAATACGCAGTTTACGGATGTATTCACCAAAAGAGAGGTCTTCAAAATATTTGGAAAATTCTCTTGATAAATAGGAGGGATGCACTTCAAGATTCTTAGAAATTTCCTTTAAGCTCAGTGAAAGGTTCGTGTCAATCTGATCTTGTATAATTTCTTTCAATTCCTTTGCCCATGCAGGTGTTTTCTTTTTTCCTCCCTTTTTTTCTTTCAGGAATTTATTGAAAACATTGAGCAATAAATTTTCAAACTGACTTTGAGTATGCTTCTCCTGTTGTAAATACTTTGCCCAACTATATAAAGCATCGTAAATCATCATTCCCTTTTCCAGTAATTCATAATCATCTGCATTGTTATATGCAAGACCTGCTGAAATAGCCCACAAGCCGCTTGACTGGTTAGCAATGTCATGTCTGTCAGTATCCGCGCCGCGCACTATAACGGCGATGGTGTGTATGGCTGAATCATTGATTTTATATTTTTCTAAAAAGTAATCAAACGTGCAGTGATCACCATAATGGCTAAATTCCACATCGGGAACATCAAACGGAATGGCCTTGAATTTTTTTGCCGTTGTTTTTACTTCACTAAACGGAACATAGATAATCTCAGCATCTTTATCAATAAAACGCTTTATTAGCCAGGGACAGGCGATACGATCAATCTTGGGATGTTCTCTTGTTATCCATTTCATCTTCTTTTAATGATCTGCAATTAAAGATTAACAATAAAATTTGCTATTCCTTTACCAGCCTAAGCAAAATCGCTTTATCATCTTTTGAGGTGCAATGTAAAAAGTAGCAGCTTGGAGGCAAATGTGAAATGTCGTGATCAACTGTCAGAGAATTAGAAACTGAAATCCATTCGATCAAAAATTTTAACCGTTCCTGTAAAAGGTTTATTAAAGGCTATATGCAGATTATCACTTGCTGGATTAGGAAATAATTGAATGTTTTCACTAATCAATTCTGGAATTACAGAGACTCCAAGTGTACTGCCTGTACATGTTATGGTATCAGTGTATTGTGATTGCCCTAATTCGCAAATTCCGACTACGACGAAACCATATCCTGGATCATCGGGATCAGTGTTAAAATTTAGAGCTATTGATATGATTCATTCGCATCCACCCACCACTCCATGCTGTCAATAAAGGCAGCCAGACACACAGGGTAGCAAAAGCATGATGCCCATGTTTCTGGACTCGTTCTTTTAATACGGTTAATCTTTATGTAGAAGCCCTGATTAGTTATATTGGTCAACTTGATTGGAGCCAGCAAAAAATCACCCGGTTCACCTGTTGCATTGATGCTATCTAATTGAAGAGAGTAGTTGCTCTGAGCCAATAACATTCCTTCGGGAGTTAGTAAAACCAGGATGCTGAAACCAAAAATATTCTTATATTTATTTTTTGCTCTTTAAATATTATTAAAAGCTTTCCTTCAAAACTAAATTAAACATATGAATATCAAATAACAATTAGGATTACCTTACTTAGTAGCAGGTACTGGGATTTGTATTAAACGCCTTGTGCCCTCCTTAATCCAGTTATCTTCCTATAAATACGCCGTAGAGGCGAAGATGATACAAAGTAAAGAGTAAATCCGGAAAGTACAGTTATCAATCCGGTGATAGAAAATATCTGCAACACCGAATTATTAAGATCATCCCGCTCTTTATAGCCCATTGTGTGCATCATCCACAAAAAATCGAAGATTCGCCAGCTTCCATTTCTAAAATCTTCGACCCGTCCAAAGTTAGCAGAAACATAAACCGTAGTTCGCGAAGAATGATCAAATGTTACAGCCCAGGCAGGTAAAGGATTTTCTCTGTATTCGTGATGGCCATTTGCTTCAGTGATATATTCGACGGATTTAACTTTTGATGAAGGAGCAAAGCTTTCTTCAGCAATACGGATTGCCTCCGCTTTAGAAACAGGATCACGTAAATTTCCTGTCTGAGCCTCAGCCAGGAGATGATGAAGATTTTTTTCTGAATAAAAGCTAATGCTATAAAAGGGTTGTTTTAGAATTTTACTACTTCGAGTGATTTAATAGAATCAACTTGCTGCTGAAGTGAAATGTTTTTAATTACCAGATCAGGAGAAACCAATGAGATATTACCGCCCAGTAAAGGAACATGTTTATGTTCGTGATCCCCATGAACACGATAAATGTTCGTCCAACTGAAATACAAACCCCCAATAGTCCAGGCGAGGAATTGAATACCAATTAAGATTCCTAAGTAACGATGTGTTTTCCGAATGAGATAGTGTGAGCT
>JACCZZ010000010.1 GCA_013695715.1 Chitinophagales bacterium
TCAAAGTACTTTTCATTGCTGCTGTTTTGATATTTTCCATATCACTCCAGTTTTCATCATCGGCTCTGGCCCCTTTTCATTCATTCTTACAATACCAAAGTCAACTATATATAAATTTTCTCCTGAAGGATCAAAACGTACAGATACCGGACGTTCAAGACCCTGTGTCTTCAACCACGATGCGGGCCCATTACGCTTGCCTTTATTAGTGGCGAAATCTTCAATGATACCATTGCTCACATTCACTCGCACCACTTTGTATCCTACCGGTGAAAGAACCTTTCCAACAGGCGGTGCCATATCACCAAACTCAGCAACGAATGCTTGCCCTCTAAAACCAAACTTATCATTAGGAGAAAAATCTAATCCATTAGCAGATGAATGTACTCCGAAAATGGCTAAAGGTTGTGGTGGAGTATTTGGATAGCTTTGTAATAGTGGCTCGACTACTTTATTCCCCGGCGTTTTGAATTCTTTATCATCAGCAATGGGTTTTCCCGCGGAGAAATCAGGCCATCCGTACCATACATTTGGTTTTACTTCCCATAATACATCGCCGGCACCCCAAACTGGTCTGCTGCCACGAGAGTCGTATCCATTTTCAGTTGCGTATAGCTTTCGATCATATACTGCAAGTCCAAATGGATTCCTAAATCCCCAGGCTACCAATTCTATGGGGCCACCTTCAATTGGAATTCGCATAATGGAGCCACTGCAGGGAAGCGCACCTTTTATCAACTGACCAGGTTGTGTGGGTGTATTAAAGGGTTGAAATGCTCCGGTATTGGCCTTATCACCAACATTATCTGTTGCTATATTGTCGCTTTCGTAATTCTTTCCGGTTAATACAACATCGCGGCATGGAATGTCATGAAATTCAGGCTTTCGCTTTAACCAGCCAAAATCTGCGTTATCCTCACCCACTATTGCTGAATTAGTTGCTGTTCCCTGGCCGAAATAGATATAATTATTTATTATTACAGGGCCATTTGTATGATGATCACCAACACTCGGCAGCTGATCTAATAAAACTTTTATTTCTCCAGCAGGAGATATTTGTAAAATTTTTCCACCCTCACTTTCTCCGCCTTCCGCAACATAAAAATTCCCTTTAAAGTAAGTAACTCCAGTCCAGGGACCATTGCGCGAACCCGTTGCTATGGTTTCCGCTTTTCCATCTTTAATTCTAAGCAGCTTTGGCTCGCCCCATACTTCACCATATGAATAGCCGGCTTCAATGACGTAGGCAACACCATTTTCATCAAAAGCCATTGCCGTGGGAAAGGTTAAACCCGATGTGACCAAATCAATTCTATATCCATTTGGTAAGGCGATATCAGCAGGGTTAGTTGAGCGAACATTAGTGGTGCTGGTTTGCCCACCACCTTTTGAATGACGCATGCTGTAACATCCCGTGAGCGCAATTAGAGATAAGGTGAATAAAAACTTTGATAGTGTTTTCATATTTGATCATTTAAGTTTTTAACAAACCTCTTAATGACTGTTCAACATGGCGATGTTGCTAAGCTATGTTGCCAAAATTTATAATCTTTTAAAATCAATGATGATTTCACCTCAGAAGGTAATAACTCAGATTTGCAGTTAAGCTATGCAGCATTCATGACTTCAACAACCCATTGGTACAAATAGTCACAGGCTTTTCTTCGTATCTGCAAAGGCGTACCAAGAAAATGTTTTCTTTCCCGATATAATTTTCGTTTAATGTATACTGAAAAAAAAATTGTTCCTACAGATTTGGTCTTTGTTTCACTACCACCTTGCGAAGCAAGCCCTGTTATTGCAACGCTTATATTTGAGCTTATGATTTTTGAAAGGCACATAGCCATAGCATCGGTTACCTGCTGTGACTCAGCAGTATATTTTTTTATTAGTGTTGGCGAAACCTTCAACAAATCCGTTTTAACTTTCTCCTGATAGCTTACCCCACCACCTAACAAAACTTTAGATGTTCCGATTACATTGGTTAATTGATGGCAGGCCAATCCACAGGTGACGCTTTCAGCAAAGGCAACAGTTAATTTATTTGTCTGTAAAACTTGACCAGCCTGGTAGCATTTTTCATTTAACTAAGATTCACTTTATCTATTGCAACAGCTCGACTTCTTATACCCACTAAAAAAGGCAACTAAACTTGTATTGCAATTAGAAATAATGGAAGGAAATCTTAAATAAGCAATTATCAGTATTTAGTTAATTAGCTGCAATCGCGTAGAATAGTTGACATTATTTATTAGCACCTGCAGGAGATAAATTCCCTCTGGTACTTCATTATTTATCTGTATTCCATAATTCAGTTCTCCATCTATTATGGGAGCGACAGCAGTGAAAACATTTTGACCTAATAGGTTAATGAGATGCATTGTTGCCGTAGCATCAGTAGGATCATTTAAATGAAGATTGATAGTAAATTGGCCATCGGAAGGATTCGGAAAAGTCACTAATAGCGGTTGTGTAGGTTCGGACGATCCTTCCATCTTACATGATTTGTAGACAGTAATAACAGGCGACATCTTACTACAACCATAACTATTTGTAATTACAACTTTATAATTACCTGGCATATTAGCCGTATAAGCCTTATTTGTAGCTCCTTCAATGTTTGAAAAGCCTTTCTTCCATTGATAGGTATATCCTGAACCAATATTGGTTTTTAAGGTAACTGTGCCCGTGGAGCAAATATCCAGATTTCCGAAAACCGTAATTTCTGCTGATGGTTTAGGAGCGAGACTGATAACCGTAGGTGATGAAACACTGCTACAATTAGAGCCAAAAGATTCGGCCACTGTATATGATCCTCCTGAATTTGTAGAGTAAACTGGATTAGTTGCACCAACTATTTTGGTAGTTCCTTTATACCATTGATAAGAATATACAGAATTGTAATTGGCCGATAAGGTTGTTGTTGAACCTACGCATAAATTAACAAGCCCATTAGGCGTTATGATCGCCTCTGGCGATGTTATCCTGTTGATAGAAACACCATTTGGAGTAGCTGCACAATTGAAATTATTCATTTCTACAACCTCGAAAAAGCCGGCTTCCTCAGTTGTAAATTTCCGATTAGTTGCACCTGGTATCGGTTGGCCATTTTTCAACCATTGGTAAGACACTCCTGTAGATGGGTAAGCAGTCAATAAAACCGGTATTCCAGGGCATTCTGAAATAGAACCTTCAGGAATTATAGCTGCGCCTGTGATCTCATTCTGATCAATTATAGAGTTACAATCGTCATCTATGCCATTGCAAACATCAGATTTTCCTGGGTGAATATTGCTGTTTGCATCATTGCAATCTGAACTGTTTAACACATAGCCCGGTGGTTGAGAAAAGCTGAGCGTATCTCCATTCAAATTACCATAGCCATCCCCATCGGCATCTTTAAAATAATTTTGGGAAGGGGCCGTGCTTGAAAGTTTTACTATCCAATAATCGTTAAGTCCCCGATTAGGCTGTGAAATATCTCCATTCTGATTAGAGTAAGTATGCCCAGCTAAAAGATATCCGCCATCCATAGTTTGTGGCACACAATGTACCTTATCATCATCAGCGCCTCCATAATCTTCATCCCATAATTTACTGCCATTAGCATCTGTCTTAACCACCCAGTAATCACTCAAACCCCTGTTCGCATCTGACTTATCACCACTAATACCCGACTC
>JACCZZ010000149.1 GCA_013695715.1 Chitinophagales bacterium
CCTTATAAGTCTTCAATCCGGCAAATTATGGGGACTCATCTGCCCTTAGAGCTGGAAAAAAATGAAGATGGTGAAAAGTTTTTATGGGGACATCTCTCAAGAGCTAATCCTCAATGGAAAAGCTTTAAAGATAATGACGAGGTGATGGCTATATTTTTAGGTCCGCATACTTATAATTCATCCTCGTGGTACGATCATGTTAATGTTCCCACATGGAATTATATTGCGGTTCCTATGTATGGAAAGGTAAAGATCGCAGAGGGTGAAAAGCTGCGCGAAATGCTTAAGCCTGGTGTGTATGAAGCTGTTTCTCAAAAACCGGTGAGTGTTCATACCATGCCGGATGCTTACGTTCAGAAGGAGATGAAAGGCATTGTAGGTTTCGAAATAGCTATTGAACGCATAGAGGCTAAATGGAAGCTTAGTAAGAATCGGGATGCTGCAAACTATCAGCAAATAATTTCAGAACTTGAAAAGCTGAATAATTTTAATGCACAGCAAATAGCTGCGGAGATGAGTAAAAGGAGAGACATTGAAAGCATCAAATAATTGATTCAGCTTGCGAAGTAGTTAATTGTTCGTCATGTTGCCTGTTCTATTCAAACACAATTTGATAAACTTTCCCTGCTTTCTTCACGCCAATAGAATTTTGAGCAAGCACATATAAATTTCCATTCGCATCTTCTCCGAAGCTGTTTATATGAAGATCATCCGAAGCATTCTTTATCGTCATTGACCTTCTCTCCCAATTTTTACTGCCTGCAGGTTGCAGCAGCATGAATATTTTACCATTCCAGTCTCCAAAAATATATCTGCCATTCATGTCTTCGGTTTCAGCACCACGATACACAAATCCACCAATAATACTTATGCCGATAGAATGGTCGTATTCATCTATCGGAAGCGTTAGCCCGGATGTATTGCAGTTGGTAGAGGGATTGTAGCAATGTGTTGCTTCCATAATGCGCCAGCCATAATTTTTTCCTTTTTCAATAATATCGACTTCCTCATATTCATTTTGCCCAACATCAGCGCAAAAGAGCTCCCCTGTTTTTCTGTCAAATGAAAACCGCCACGGATTGCGAAGTCCCACTGCAAATATCTCATCATTGCCATTTTTATTTACAAAGGGATTATCAGGGGGATTCGTATATCCGCTTGTGGTGTTTATGTCAATGCGCAGAATCTTGCCAAGCAGTGTGTTTATGTTTTGTCCGTTTCCTATCGAGCCGTGTTTGTCGCCTGCGCTGCCTCCATCACCCACTCCAATATATAAATACCCATCAGGACCGAAGCACAACTGACCTCCATTATGGTTAGATTCAGGTTCCTGGATCTCAAGTATGATCCGTTCATCTAAACCGGCTTTATCTACGTTCGAAGACGCTGTATATTCTGCAATCACGCTCTTGTGATCCATTCCTTTTGCAGATGTAGGAGCAGAGTAATAGACGTAAAATTTTCCATTTGTTGGATAATCCGGGTGGAAAGCAAGCCCCAGCAATCCTTTTTCAGAATATCCATTGCCAAGTCCATCGAGTCTATCAGATATATTAAGAAAAGGTGCATCTAATAGTTGGCCATTCCTGATGATGCGAATGGTTCCCGTCTGCTCAATTACAAATAATCGTCCGGTGCCATCGTCAGCATAGGTTAATCCAACAGGCGCTTCAAGACCTGAAGCAATCTCTTTTAAACTTATTGAATAGCTTACTGCGGCTGCCCCGGAACCTTTGGATGAATGGTTACTTGTTTCTTTATTTTGAAACGAACAGGAGAATAGAATCAGAAACAAGAAATATGCAAAACGCAAAGAAAAAACGTTGATATTGGAAATCATCTTATTTATAATCTTAAAATCAACTTGTGAAATATCAAAATAAAGCCGTGATAAACCGCTCTTCAATATTTATAAAAACCTCTATTACTTTTTTTTCCAAGAAAACCTGAATCTACCAATTGCTGCTGCAGACGGCTGGGGCGGAATCTCTCTT
Source organism: Chitinophagales bacterium (assembly GCA_013695715.1). Classification (GTDB taxonomy): domain Bacteria; phylum Bacteroidota; class Bacteroidia; order Chitinophagales; family UBA10324; genus JACCZZ01. The sequence goes on from JACCZZ010000149.1 coordinate 1,995, forward strand.
CATGATGAAACTGCTCATAAAGTGATTTGGTAACATTCAGGTTTGCATCTACTCCTATAAGGTCAATCAGTTTAAATGGCCCCATCTTAAATCCGGATGCTTCCATTAAATGATCAATGTTCTCTACAGGTGCAATGCCCTCTTCCAGGATTTTCAAAGATTCTGTGTGATACATTTTTCCGATGCGGTTTACAATAAATCCCGGTGCATCTTTCGTCATCACCGGTTCCTTACCCATCTTTTGTGCGAGTGAATAAACTGTCAGCGCATTTTCCTTACTGGTTGCTGCGCCTGACACCACTTCTACCAATTTCATCAAATGAGGAGGATTGAAAAAGTGCATGCCTACAATGCGCTCCGGATGAGGGATGCGCTTTGCAAGTTGTGTAATAGGAATGGAAGAGGTGTTTGAACAGAAGATCGTTTCCTCATCATCATTCAATAAAGCAAGGCTTATTAGTAGTTCAGATTTTGTTTCAAGCCGTTCAACAATGGCTTCAATGATAACATCTGCAACAAGATCGTTGAAGTTGTTAGTGATGGTCAATCGTGATAGCGTTTCTTCTCTTTGTAATGCTGAGATCTTCTTCTTTTCTTCAGCAATCCGAAGATTTTCCTCAATCGTCTTCAACCCCTTCACTGCTGCCTCTTCCATCACATCATACAATAACGTTTCGTAGCCTGCCTGAGCAGCCACTTGTGCTATTCCTAAGCCCATCGTTCCAGAACCAATAACAGCTATGCGTCTTATCTGATTAATAGGTTTCATAGGCTAAACCTAGTAGAAAGTTAGCGAGAATTTCGTTCGTATCTTTATAAGTTAAAACCGCCTCAGATACTTCTATGAATAAAGTTGATGACCATCAACATTTGGTTTCCTCTTTATTACAAAAGATAAAGAGACAGGAGCTGCTGCAATTTCTCCAAAGCTACAGCAAGCAGAACACTGCGTTCAAAACAGATTTGCTGCTGCATTTTGCAGATAAGATCTCCTTATCAGGAAGCAAAAAATATGATGTGCTCATCCAGAGCATTATTCGCGGAAGCTGTGAGGAAAAGGTAGAGCTTGATCAGCCAGACCTTCCTAAAATCGCAACTCAAGTAGGTGAATTGTTGAAGCATGCGGAAGAACAGTTAATGTTGAGAAATTATCTTGACCCTTTTAACCTCGCAACAGCAGTTGTTGAGCAGCTCCGGAGCTATATTACAGGTGGAGAGAAAACAGATCCTGTTTTAAATGATCGTTTTGCCCGGTGTTTTTTCATTTTGAATGATCTTCTTAATTCTGAAGCAGGGCCTGATCTTAAAGATTCCGTTTTCAACTTTGCACTAATTGAAGCACAGAAATTTTCTGATTATAAAAATAGCATTAAAGAAAATTGCTATGAGCTCTTATTAAATGCTGCCTTCGATCACGAGAAACAAAAACAGGTACTTGATTTATTTGATCAGATTATTAAAAATATAAAGAGACTGCATATAGAGCGGGATCGTGAGCAGCAGGAGGAGTTTTATCTCCGTAAAAAGATTTCCCTCCTTGAGAAAATGGGTAGAGCAGACGCTGCCCAACAGGTGATAGACGAAAATCTTAATATCACCTCGTTCAGAAAAGAGGTTATAGACAAGGCGATTAAAGAAGGTGATTTTGCGTCCGCTAAAGCCCTTATCAGAGAAAGCAAAATGATCAATCAGCAAAAGGGGCGGCTCTATCTCACCTCTGAATGGGACGAACGATTGCTTAAAATAGCAATAGAAGAAAAAGATATCAGCAACATCAGAACTATCGGATTAAGATTGTTCTATGATCAATTTGATATAAGTTATTACCGCGTAATAAGAAAAACTTACACAGCAGAAAGATGGCCTGCAGAAGCACAGAAAATTATTGAGTCTATCAAAGCAGAAGCAAATTTTGGAGTTAAAGGCATTCACGCCCTTGCTGTTATCATGATTGAAGAGCAATGGTGGTTGCAGCTATTGCACCTTGTTCAGAAAAATGCTTCGCTGGAATTTGCAGAAGATTATTACCACTTGCTTAAAGATAAATTTCCTGTTGAGCTTGTGGACGTTTACCGTGAAGCGTTGCGGCGTTATGCAGAGCATAATATGGGTCGCGAACATTATGAAATACTTGTAAGCACACTAAAAAAAATTCAATCTCTTCCTACCGGGAAGGATGTCTCACGCGCATTGAGTACAGAGTTTAAAGTGAAATATGCGCAGCGTGGCAATATGGTAAAGGCGCTCAACAAACTTGTCTTTTAATGTCCCCTTGTCACCTTGCATTTTCGAATTGCTGCAGAAATCTTACATCATTTTCAAAGAGCATTCGTATATCAGGAATTTCATATTTAAGTAAAACAAGGCGTTCGATGCCGAGGCCCCACGCGTAGCCGGAGTAAACTTCAGGATCAATGTTGCAATTTTCCAGAACCCTGGGATGTACCATGCCACATCCAAGGATCTCCATCCATTTTTCGGTTCCTTTTTTTCTAATATCAAGCTCAGCAGAGATTTCAGTAA
>JACCZZ010000156.1 GCA_013695715.1 Chitinophagales bacterium
TGCCGTATTGATTTTGATTATAGGTGAAAAGCAGGGTTCCTGCAGAATCAATCTTAGCCAAGGAATTGTCGGCAGTAATGTAATAGCTGTTCTGCAAGTAATCTGTAGTTAAAAAAGTGGCATCCACCTTTATAGATGTGGTAATTATAAAAGAGATTATGATCTGTGGTATAGTAAGCATAGCTTTATAAGTACCTCAATTCTGAGCACTATTAAGGACAATATCGTGCAAAACACATGTTGCCAATATTCAGAGTCGAAAAGAATGATCAGAGCATATTTTTTACCATATCCTCTACTGATATTCCTTCAGCTTCAGCTTTGTAATTAAGGATGATGCGATGCCTCAGAACAGGAGTTGCCACAGCTTTCACATCCTCTATGTCAGGAGAATACTTACCACTGATGGCTGCGTGACATTTGGCACCGAGCACGAGGAATTGTGATGCCCGCGGACCGGCTCCCCACGAAACATATTCATTAACCATAATTGGCGCTTCAGACTGTCCCGGTCGGGTTTTACGGGCTAACGTTACGGCATAGTTCAATACATTATCGGCTACAGGTATTTTTCGAATCAATTGTTGATAATATTGAATATCGGTTCCTGAGATGATCTTACGAAGTGATACCTTTTTGTGAGAGGTAGTATTTTTTACCATGGTCAACTCTTCATTATTAAAAAGGTAATCAAGCCTTATGTTAAACATAAACCGATCGAGCTGAGCTTCTGGCAGAGGATATGTTCCTTCCTGTTCTATGGGGTTTTGCGTAGCAAGCACAAAGAAAGGAAGTGGCAGCGGGTGCAACTGACCTGCGTAAGTTACATTTCGTTCCTGCATTGCTTCCAGCAGCGCCGCCTGCGTTTTTGGTGGCGTCCGATTGATCTCATCCGCAAGAATGATGTTTGCGAAGACAGGTCCCTTGTTGAAAAAGAATTGCCGCGATTCATTCATAATCTCTGAACCGATTATATCTGATGGCATAAGATCAGGGGTAAATTGAATGCGCTTGAAAGAGAGATCAAGCACATCTGAAATTGTTTTTACTAACAGTGTTTTCGCAAGACCTGGAACACCAACAAGCAAACTGTGCCCATCGCAAAAAATGGAAATGAGTACGTATCTCACCACTTCATGCTGACCTACGATTACCTTGTTTATTTCAGAGGTAAGCTGCTGAAATGAAGAAGCAAGACCATCTACTGCCGCCGCATCATTGGGGTATGCTATTACTGCTGTTCCTTGATATTCCATTTTTCTATCACCTTACAATTACGAAATTCAGGAGCTACATAAACATAGGATTTAGCAATGCGATCGCGCAACCATTTATTGATCACGTCAGTTTGCTTTTGAGATAAAGCTATATCCTGTATCTTATTATAGTCATCCTTCAAATTCGCCTGGTGTGGCTGTGTTTTTGATTTAAGAAATAGCATGCGGTAACCTGATTCACCCCTCTCGTTTTGAAAAAGATTTGGGCGTGAAACTGCACCAACCTGCAGGGTATCGGTCACCATAACCAGGCTCTTATCATAAGAACCAAGGTCATTTATATCGAAGCTGTTAGTTCCATTGGAAGGATTTTGAATCATCCCGCCATTTGATTTTGTGTATTCATCATCACTGAATTTATTCACTGCTTCACTAAAAGAATGTTTTCCTGACTGAATTAGATTATACAAGCTGTCAGCAAGCTTTCCTGTACGATTTAAATCAAAGGATGTTGTTTTAGGCTTTATAAGAATGTGACGAACATTAATTCGATCACCGCGCCTTTCTATGAGTTGTATGATATGAAAACCAAAGGAAGATTCTACAATGCCCGAAATTTCATTCACTTTTTTCAAACTAAAAGCAGCAGCTTCAAAGGCAGGATCAAGCTCTCCACGGTTAACAAAACCTAATTCGCCGCCTTTATCGGCGCTTCCCGGATCTTCAGAGTAGGCTCCGGCAAGTGTGGCAAAGTCTTCACCATTTTGGATACGTTTTAATAGGTCATTTATTTTTTCTTTGCTATACGCTTTTACCGCATCACTTACCTTTGGATAGAGAACCAGTGTTCCTATTTCAACCTCTGAATTATAATAAGGCAGGGAATCTTTTGGTATGCTGTTGTAGAAGACAAGTACATCTGAAGGGGTGACCTTAAGCTCACCAACAATCATGGAACGTTCCCGATCGGCCATGAGCTGATCGCGAATCTGGGGCCTGAACTCATCTTTCATCTCTATAATTGACTTTCCATAATACTCTTCAAGTTTTTCTAATGAACCGGCTACGTTTGCAAAGGACCTTACCCGACGATCTAATTCATTGTCTACTTCTTCATCTGTCACATCTACACTGTCAATGATCGACTGCGCTACAAGAAGTTTTTCAGTGAGCGACCCGTTGAGTAGCTGGCATTTGTAGTCAGGTGGAATGGGAAGGGTGCTTTGGTAGGTATTCTGAAGAAATTGTGCTTCCACCTCAGAAAGCAAAATAATGCGGTCGTCAACAATACCAACAATTTTGTCAGCAAGTTTAGACTGAGCGGTAATCTTTCCGGCAAGCAGTAATAAAAAAAATATTTTATACATTAAAACGAAACGTTAATAAATAGAGACTTTAAAACCACATGCAGTCAGCATTTCTTAAGAGTTTGTAGAATATTGCCGGTACGGCTGTTATATCGGTTGTAATAGATCAGGTTAAATTCGGCACGAAGCTAAGTCTTATTTACATTCCGGTATTTTTTTGGTTATCTAAGAAAATCTTAAATTGATTTTTCTGAAGTGCCTCATCATATATATTTTTATGAATACTTCCAAGGAATTCAAGCTTTCTCTTATTTATAATTATATCATAGATTTCATTTCTTAAGAATTCCAGAGGTGGTTCCATTCCTTTATTACGATAGCCTTGAGATTTTATCAGGTAACCATAAATTGAATCAGCAACTTCAACATAACTTCCATTAAGCTGAATTTCTTCAAGGTTAAATTTATCAAGTGGGAGCAACGCTGCAAGTTGCTCCCTATTGTACCAAATGCTATCACTGATGGCTGAATTAACCGCATATTCATTGCAAAAACCACGAAGTTTCGGATAGTTGTCGGCAGTAGGTTTTCTCATCCATTGCCGTACTGAATCAAGCTGCACTTTTGTATCTAGCCTTAGAATTATGTACTTCAATTGAGTTATAGCCTGTTTCAATTCAAAGGTTTCTTTATGCTCCTGATAATATTGGGCAATATCCCAATTACTCACAACGGTATCAAGTTTATCATTCAGTAATTCCTTTTCATAAAGAAAAATCAGCAAGGATTCTTTATAATCTCTAAGTTGATCATTTATTGTTTGCTGCCGTTCAGATAAATTGTCTTCAGCATACTTTAAAAGTAGGTTGTGACGAATCCAGCTATCTACATAGTTTCTTACTGCCTGAATACTATCCTCCGGCCGAGCCGCACCATTGCCAACACCAGCAAGATCTGATTGGTAGAGCAGCCTATCATATACTCGAGCTAGAGGCTTTTCATGTTTTTCAGATTTCTTGAAATAATTACATGAATTAAGAAAAGTAATAAAGAC
>JACCZZ010000163.1 GCA_013695715.1 Chitinophagales bacterium
TATCAGACCAGTCAGACTCCCATTTTTTCGAATCATCAAACCGGATGTAAAGGTTATTCGTTTGTTTATCTGATACTGATTCAGAATCTCTTTCATCTGCAGAACAGCCAAAGAGATATAAACCAAGACTAAGAATGAAAAATTTTAGAATGATTTTCATGACGGGAGCCATTGTGTAAACTACAAATTAATTTAATGGCAAACAGGATAATACGTGGTCATAATCACATCCATTCGAAATACTGTTTATCAAAATAACTGAAACAACAACAATCTAAATCAATATGGAAGCAGTGCTTATCACAGGTGGCTCAGGGTTAATAGGAACACGCCTTACCACCTTATTGCAGAAGGAGGGATTTGAGGTAATGCATCTAAGCCGGAAAGGTAAGAATTCAGATACTGTCAAAGTATACCAATGGAACATTTCTAAGAAGTTGATGGAAGAAGAAGCCATCAGCAGGGCCGATCATATAATCAACCTTGCCGGCGCTAATGTGTCGGAAAAACGATGGACTAAAGAATTTAAAAATGAAATTCTTCAAAGCCGACTGCAAGGTATCAACACCCTGCGGCAGGCACTCAGCAGAATTCCTAATAAAGTGAAAACCTTTATATCCGCATCTGCTATCGGTTACTACGGTGATCGTAATAATGAATTACTCACAGAAAATATATCACCGGCATCTGATTTTCTTGGGGCCACTTGCGTGCTGTGGGAAGAGGCTGCGCAGTCTGTTGCTAAGTTAGGGATTCGCACAGCCATGCTTCGCACAGGTATTGTTTTGTCAAAGCAGGGCGGAGCTCTGGAGCCATTGATGAAACCAATCCAATTTGGAGTTGCACCCGTAATAGGGAGCGGCAAACAATATTATTCCTGGATTCATATTGATGATATATGCCGCATGTATATTCATGCAATCAGGAATGAAAACATAAGTGGAGTTTATAATGGAGTGGCTCCTACCCCTTTAAGTTACATTGATCTTATTAATGCCGTTTCAGAGGCAATGGGTAAGCGCAAAATTAATGTCCCTGTTCCACTATGGTTACTCCTGCTATTGAAAGGTGATTTTGTAAAGAGTTTGATAAGCAGTGCTAAATGTTCTTCAAAAAAAAATACAGATACCGGATTTGTATTTGAATTTCCCACTTTAAAACAAGCTTTGCACGATCTCTTAAAAAAATAATATTCACCCAATTCTTCCGGCAATTGGATTTAAGCTTTCATGTACCATGTTTAAAAGGTGTTTCTAAATTTTACTGCCAATTCTTTCAACCTTTCTAAATTGCTGCACAAAAAATTACGATGCCGGCTGGTTTAATTCTTGGTGTTGCTGCCGCCTATTTCATTTTGCTGCTGATTGTAGCATGGTATACATCGAGAGGGGCCGATGCACATTCTTTTTTTATCGGAAACAAAAAGTCTAAGTGGTATATTGTAGCATATGGTATGATTGGTACTTCGCTGAGTGGCGTCACTTTCATGAGTGTGCCAGGCGAAGTGGGTGTGAAGCAATTCGCTTATATGCAGATTGTGCTTGGTTATCTGGTAGGCTATTTTGTCATTGCCTTGGTACTGCTGCCTTTGTATTACAGACTGAACCTTACTTCTATCTACACTTATTTAAAGCAGCGGTTTGGCCTGGTCACCTATAAAACAGGCTCATCATTTTTTATTTTATCACGCACGCTTGGTGCTTCCATCCGGGTTTTTCTAGTGGTGAATGTTTTGCAGGTTTTTGTGCTTGACCAGATGGGAGTTCCTTTCGCAATAACCGGTGGTGTCATCATCTTATTAATCTTGATTTACACCTTCAAGGGTGGGGTGAAAACCATAGTATGGACAGACATGATTCAAACGACCTGCATGTTGCTGGCTTTAATACTCTCTGTGGTTATGGTCATTAATCATCTCGGATATTCACCTTCTCAGATGATGGATGCAATTCGTGAAAAGAATACAACTCAAATATTTTTTTGGGATTGGAAAGACAAAACCTTTTTCGGAAAGCAATTTTTAAGTGGCATCTTCATCACCATAGCAATGACAGGTCTCGATCAGGAGATGATGCAAAAAAACTTAAGTTGCCGCACATTAAAAGAAGCCCAAAAGAATATGTTCACCTTCAGCTTTATTCTAGTGGTGGTGAATCTGATGTTTCTTATTCTTGGTGCTGTATTGTTTGTGTTCGCTGAAAACAGTGGTATGGCCATTCCAAAGCAAACTGATCAACTATTTCCAGGCATTGCATTCAATGAGCTTGGTGAGTTGGCGGGCCTAATTTTTCTTATTGGTCTTATATCTGCATTATATCCGAGTGCCGATGGCGCTCTTACCGCTTTGACGAGTGCTTTTTGCATAGACATCCTCAGATTGCCTGAGCGAAAAGATATAGATGAAAAAAGAAAAACGAACATTCGTTACACGGTGCATCTTGCCTTTGCAATTATTTTCCTGCTATCTATTCTATACTTCAAAGCGCACAACGATGCTTCAGTAATCAGCACCATCTTAACAATAGCAGGTTATACTTACGGTCCGCTGCTCGGCTTATATGCATTTGGCATGTTCAGCAAATGGAAAATACGAGATCAATGGTCGCCTCTAATATGTATTGCATCACCTGTGATCTGTTATTTTGTAAATCTTCATTCCACCCAATGGTTTAATGGTTACCAGATCGGATTTGAGGTGCTCGTGCTCAATGGATTGCTCACCTTTATTGGTTTGCTTGTTATCGCGAAAAAACAAAAAGAGGTGGTATTATAGAAGGCAGTTAATTATTTACTATATATATTCAATCCAGGATATTTTAATGAGTGGAAAAGTATGGTTGGAACAATAAAATATGCGGCCCCTTTCCTGATTATTATGATATTTCTTTTAGGATTTTATCAGAAAGCCAGTTCTCAATCCTCAACAAAATTTACTTCCCCTCTTGATATTCCTTTAGAACTTTCTGCAAATTTCGGTGAAATCCGTGCCAACCATTTTCATACAGGTTTTGATATCAGAACAAATGAGCGAACAGGATATAAAGTATATGCTTCGGCAGATGGGTATATCTCCAGAATAAAAATTTCTGCAGGTGGCTATGGAAAGGCCATTTACATCACTCATCCAAATGGGTATATGACTGTTTACGCACACCTCGAGAAGTTTGCTGAAGAGATAGCCTCTTATGTATTAAATGAACAGTATTCAAAACAGTCGTTTGAAGTAGAGCTATTCCCATCACATGAAAAATTTCCCGTTGCGCAGGGTGATCTTATAGCGTATTCGGGTAATTCAGGAAGTTCAGGGGGGCCTCACCTGCATTTTGAAATCAGGGATGCATCTGGTGAAACATACCCCTTAAATCCAGGATTGTTTTTCAAATTGAATGACACCATCACACCCCGCTTTTTCAACCTGCATCTCTATTCATTGGACGTATTACAAGTGGAGCATGAAAGATTTCCAATCAAAAATAATGGCGTCAACTATCTGATAAAACCTGATTCTATAATCGTGAACTCTGCAACTTCCGGAATTGGAATAGAAGCAAAGGATTTTATGAATAACTCCGGCAACGATTTTGGCATATATGAGTTTTCCCTTACC
>JACCZZ010000168.1 GCA_013695715.1 Chitinophagales bacterium
CAAGGTTCAGGAGATCAGGGCTCAGAGCAAAAGTCACTGCTTCAGGAGTTTTTTGCGGATTCAATAAAGGATATATATTGGGCGGAAAAACATCTATTAAAGGTGCTTCCCAAAATGCAAAAGGCAGCTACCACTGAGGAGTTAAAAGATCTGCTGGAAGAACATTTGGATGTAACCAGAGAGCAGATTGTAAGGTTAGAGCAAGTGTTCGAGATGCTGGGTAAAAAAGCACAAGCAAAGAAGTGTGAAGCAATGGAAGGGATTACAAAGGAGGGTGAAGGAGTAATCGCAGAAACAGAGGATGAATCTATGACACGTGACGTCGGCATTATTATGTCTGCTCAAAAGGTAGAACATTATGAAATAGCATCTTATGGAAGTCTAGCTCAACTTGCAAAGACATTGGGACTGGAAGATATCTCAGCACTGCTCGAAGAGACTTTAGCAGAAGAAAAAGAAGCTGATGAAAAGCTTACAGCTATTGCCGAAGAGAGTATAAACTTTGAAGCAAGCGAAGAATAAATTTCAGAAATCCTATAGTAGAAGTAGATCAGCAGATTGATATTGTATATCAATGACAGAAGCAATGTCATTTCAATATATGAATCATTTTGCTGATTTTTTTTGAATATATTTCGTAACTACTGATTTGATAATATTTTGATTTTATTGCTTAGTTCAACATATTATTTTTCTGGTATAATTTTATACGCTAATTCATAAACCAATTCATAATTATGAAACTACTTGAAAAAGGCCAGCAATCCGGTGGATCCGGAGGTGGTAAATCATCACAAGGGAATTCTGGCAATTCCAAAAAGGGCGGTGGTTCGAAAGGGGGCTCTAAGAAGCAGGGCTCTGGTGATAAAGAAGATAATGATGATTCTTCTAAGAAAAAAGGTGGTGGCTCAAATTCAGGGGGCTCCGGAAACAAAAAATAGTATAATATTCCGAAACAAGGGCTGATTTCACTTTAGAGTGTAGATCAGTCCTTTTTCATTTGTAACCACTGATCAGTTGAATTTAAAGTTGAATAATTTTATAGAAAGATTTCTTTCTATGGGGAAATGAGTGTATTCTTCGTAGAAGTTAATGCCCACGCATAAGTTAGGTAGATTGCGGTGTTGGAATTTTCCCCATAAAAAAGTTTATAAAGTGGGTTGGCATGTGCTTCGACTACTAAGGTTGTGCCATTAAGCACAATAAGTTAAGAATGAATGACGATTTATACAAACTTCCTCTGATTTGCTTTTCCCATTTAAGATGGGATTTTGTTTATCAAAGGCCACAACATTTATTATCACGCTTTGCTGAAGTTCAGCCTGTATATTATTTTGAAGAACCTGTATTAAGTTCCAACGGAAATTATCTTGATTTTTCTCAACGGGATTATAACCTTACTATCGTAACTCCCCATTTAAATTTAACTGAAAGTAGCGAAGAGAAGGTAAAGTATATTTTACAAAGAGATTTACTTGATCAGTGGTTGCAGGAGGAAATAGGGCAACAATTCATCTTGTGGTATTATACTCCCATGGCTTTATCCTTTACAAACCACCTGAAGCCATCATTGCTTGTATATGATTGTATGGATGAATTGTCAGCATTTAGGTTCGCTCCTGCACAGTTAAAAAAAATGGAGCATGATCTTTTAAGCCGTGCAGACCTGGTGTTTACCGGAGGCTTAAGTTTGTATGAGGCAAGAAAAGAAAATTTAACAAACATTTTTCTTTTTCCAAGCAGTGTAGATAAAAATCATTTTCAAAAGGCAAGAAATATATCTGATGAACCATCAGATCAAGCTTTAATACCGGGCCCTAAGGCTGGGTATGCAGGAGTCATTGATGAACGCTTCGACGTTCAGCTTCTTAATGAAATTGCGACCAATAGTCCTGAATGGAATTTCATAATGATTGGTCCAGTGGTTAAAATTGATCCGCAACTTCTTCCTAAGTTGAGTAACATCTTTTATCTTGGAATGAAATCTTATGACGACCTTCCTGCGTATATGAGTGGGTGGAATTTTGGTCTCCTTCCTTTTGCATTGAATGAGTCTACACGCTTCATTAGTCCTACAAAAACTCCTGAGTATCTTGCTGCTGGTCTTCATGTTATATCTACACCTATTAAAGATGTAGTAGATACTTATTCTGGTAAAGATTTGATATATATTGCCAGTACTGGAAAAGAATTCAGCACCAGACTAAATGAAGAGTACGACGATACACCAAACATAGAATGGTTAAAGAGAGTAGATGATTTTTTAAAGCAAAACTCATGGCATCATACCTGGGAAAAAATGAATGATCTGATGAAACGGGCATTACAAAATAAATATTCTAAAATTGAACACTATGAAGTATGATTATTTAATTGTGGGGGCTGGTTTTGCCGGAAGTGTACTGGCGGAAAGACTTGCTTCCATTGCAGATAAAAAAGTATTACTTATTGATAAAAGAAATCACATTGGAGGTAATACTTACGATTATTACAATGAAGACGGAATACTTGTTCATAAGTACGGACCTCATATTTTTCATACAAATTCCAAAGATGTATTTGTTTATCTCTCAGAATTTACTGAATGGAGACCCTACGAACATCGTGTGTTGGCAAGTGTAGATGGCCAGATGGTTCCCATACCAATTAATTTAAATACTATCAATCAATTATATGGCCTGAATTTAAGCGCCAAGGGACTTAAAGAGTTTTTTGAGGAACATGCAGTTAAAATTCCGCAAATTAAAAACTCAGAAGATGTTGTCGTAAGTAAGGTAGGCAGAGAATTATTTGAAAAATTTTTCCTCGGCTATACCCGGAAACAATGGGGTATTGATCCCAAAGATCTGGATGCCAGTGTAACCGCAAGGTTACCGGTTAGGTTTAATAAAGATAACCGCTATTTCACAGATACTTATCAGGCGATGCCACTGAATGGATTCACAGCTTTGTTTAATAATATGCTGTCACATCCAAACATTCATCTTATGTTAAATACAGACTACAAAGATGTCGTGAATATTATACCGCATAAAAAAATGATCTATACAGGCCCTATTGATGAATTTTTTGAATATGAATATGGTAAGCTTCCCTATAGATCTATTGATTTTAAATTTCAAACTTTAGAGATTGATAAGTATCAGGAAACGGCTACTGTTAATTTTCCGAATGAACATTTATATACGCGAGTAACAGAGTTCAAACAGCTAACTGGTCAGCAACATCATCAAACTACAATAGTCTTCGAATATCCGAATGATGATGGAGATCCCTATTATCCTGTACCCAAGCCAGAGAACACTGAATTGTTAAATAAATATCGAACACTGATTCCTGAAGTGCCTAACACTTACTTTGTAGGCCGACTGGCGACATACAGGTACTACAATATGGATCAGGTAATTGCTCAGGCTCTTGCTCTCTTCAAGAAACTGACACCCGCTCATGAAGAAAAATTGCCCTATGGAGAACGCTTCCAAATCAACGCTTGAATGGTGGGGTGGAATTGAATGCACAATAAACCGTGTTCAAAATACATTCATAGATCAGCTTGAGTTCTCAGGACATTATACGAGAGAAGAAGATCTGGATCTTATTGCTGATTTAGGAATTAAAACCCTGCGTTATCCTTTATTATGGGAAAAGCATCAGCCATTAGCAAATCAGGAAATAGATTGGAGCTGGGCAGAAAGACGTTTACATCGTTTGAAGGAATTGCATATTGAACCCATTGTAGGTTTGGTTCATCATGGCAGTGGTCCTGCATATACTGATCTTCTTGATCCTCTATTTGCTGATAAGCTTGCAGATTATGCAGAACTCTTCATAAAAAAATTCCCCTGGGTAAAGCACATTACACCTATAAATGAGCCTCTTACTACTGCGAGGTTTGCGGGGCTGTATGGATTGTGGCATCCACATAAAAAGGATGAAGCTGCATTTGTGCGTATGTTTTTAAATGAGTGTAAGGGAATTGTGCTTGCTATGAAAAAAATACGCACAATCAATCCTGACGCTACTTTAATTCAAACAGAAGACTTAGGTAAAACCTACAGCACCTCGCTTCTAACTTATCAGGCAGATTTTGAAAATGAGAGAAGATGGCTAACTTCAGATATCTTATGCGGAAAGGTTTCACAAACACATCTTTTTTGGGACTATTTTAAAAGGTTAAAAATACCTGAAAGTGAATTGTATTGGTTTCTCGAGAATCCATGTGTTCCGGATGTGTTAGGATTTAATTATTACATCACATCAGAGCGTTACCTGGATGAAAATCTACATCATTATCCATCGCATACTCATGGAGGAAACCACTATCATCAATACGCCGATGTAGAAGCAATAAGAATTAACCATAGCATGCCGGGAGGTCTTAGTACATTAATTAAGGAAGCCTGGGTTCGATATAAGCTACCCATCGCTATTACAGAGCTTCATCTTAATTGCACCAGGGAACAACAAGTACGTTGGATGCAATATGGGTGGAACAATGCTGTAATGCTTCGCAATGAGGGTGTAAACTTAGTTGCGATTACTGCATGGTCTATATTTGGCTCTTTCGGTTGGAATAAGCTATTGGCAGGCCAGGAACACTTTCATTATGAGCCTGGTATTTTTGATATCCGAAGTAAAAAACCAAGGCTTACTTCTATTGGTCACTTTATTCGTGATAAAATAAAGGGGCAGGATCCTCATCCTGTTTGTTTTGGAAAAGGCTGGTGGGAAATGAACAATCGTTTCTACGTTAAAAAATCAGCTCATCGTCAAATAAACTATCCTTCAGCAATAAGTGGTTTGAAAAGCAGCTTGCGCCCTTTGCTTATAACTGGTAAAACAGGAACTTTGGGCTACGCTTTTTCACGTTTGTGTCAGCAAAGAGATATTTCTTTTCATATCACCAATCGAGAGGAGCTTGATATTTCTAATAGAAAAAATATTATTAACACAATAGCAGCACATAATCCCTGGGCAATAATCAATACCTGCGGGTATGTGAAAGTGGATGAAGCCGAGCTTGACGCCGAAAGATGCTATATGGAAAATACGGACGCCGCTATTACACTCGCCAGAGTTTGTGCCGAATTAAAAATTCCGTTAGTTACCTTTTCTTCTGATCTTGTATTTAATGGATTAAAGGGAATGCCTTATCTGGAATCCGATGCCACCCAACCTATAAATACATATGGCCTCAGCAAAGCAGAGGCTGAACGACACATTATTTCCATCAATCCTGAAGCATTGATCATAAGATCAAGTTCTTTTTTTGGTCCATGGGACCTTCATAATTTTGCCTATCATGTGCTTCAATCAGTTAAAAATCAAGTACCAATAGAAGCGGCAGACGATGTTTTTATCTCCCCAACGTATGTGCCTGATTTGGTGAATGCTTCTCTCGATCTCTTACTTGATGGTGAAAGGGGCATATGGCATGTTGCAAATGAAGGAGTTTTAAGCTGGGCAGACTTTGCAAGAGAAATTACCCGAGGTACTGATTGCGAGATAGCTTTAATACGAGGTACATCTGTTAATACCCTCGATTACAAAGCAAAACGTCCGCATTATAGTGCTCTTGCAAGTGAAAAAGGAATTATTCTTCCCTCCGTAGATAATGCAATAGATCGATACTTAAAAGAACTGGAACTCGAGGTTAAACATGCTGCTGTTGCATTAGCGTTATGATGAGGCTAATGGCCTCAAATAGTCTTAGTTAAGATCACCTATAAGATGTTAGCATCTTTATCCATTGGGGCAACAGGTGAGCCTCCCTTATAATCTTTACGAGATTCATCAGTCAATCTTGACCTCTTACTATTTATTAGATAATAATATGCAGAAAATCTGCCCGATCCTGCCAAAAAGAAAAAGGCAAGTAAGAATAATACAATTATAGAGAAGATTAATTCTAATGCACCCTCACTCTTTGTATTCAGGTTTACAAAGAAAATAGCTCCAAGCAAAACAGGTATCTCTATTAAACAGCAAAGGCGGGTGGCAAGGCCTATTGAAATCAAAAATCCTGTAAATAAATGGAGAATTGCAATTACATGCGCTATAAATACTCCGTCTTCAACACCAAAGCTTGCCAAAATCCTTACAAGGGAAGAAGTATCAGCTATGAACATAAATCCCTTTACAGTAAGTATAAGACCTAAAAGTATCCTTAAAACATCCATCCAGGGGGCATGATGCTTTTCACTCCATCGTTCAAGCCTTTCAAAAGGAGCCATGATTTCCAGATTTTTACAGTGATTAGTGAACTAAATGTCTAATAAATTTAGAGGCTTAAAATAGCGTGTAAATATATTCAAAAAAGATCCCCCTAAATAAAAAGGGGGATTTTTAAAAAGGAACATCAATAGCCTACTTATTACGGCCCGTTTTGCCTCCACGTTTTTGAGATGATTTCCTATTGCTCTTTCTATCATCAAAATCTCCTAAATTCCCGCTATTATCATCCTCATCATAATCGCTATACCCGCGATTGCTTCCGTGTGAGTCATAAGAATTTGAGGAATCCTCATAATCCCTGCTACCCCAATTGTCTGACTCATTAGATCTGCCTCGGGATGAACCTCCACTAAAAGAAGATCTTCCTGATCCCATGCTGCCGCCAAAAGATCCGTAATCATCGGAATCTTCATCACGTCCTGAACGGCCTCTGCTTCTGTTACTAAAGTCGGAGCCATAAGATCCGAATTCATCAGATCCTCCACGACTACCTGATCCACCATATTCATTTCCTCTGTACTGCTTGAACCACCATACCCATGTTGACCACTCTGGCACCCGAATCCTTGCTGGCTACCTGAACCGCCATACCCATGCTGACCACTCTGGCCCCCAAATCATTGCTGGCTGCCTGAACCGCCATAACCCTGATGACCACCCTAGCCTCCGAATCC
>JACCZZ010000172.1 GCA_013695715.1 Chitinophagales bacterium
TTTACTTAAGGTTATACTAAGCCTGACCAAGTAACCATTATTAGTAAGCAAATATTCACTATTCGACTCCTGCAATAAGGAACGATCTGCGAAGGATTAAAACCGCTTTTACTGTTGTTAATCCTACCTTTGCACGTTTTAAATTATGAGCCGAGAGCTACAATATGGATTCATTGCAGGATTACTAACCGTAGGATGGATTACTGTTGGCTATTTCATGCATTGGGATGATGCTGAAATTGGGAAGTATACGCCTTACCTGAGCTTACTGATACTGCTTGTTGCAATATATATCTCTATTTTGTTCAAGAGAGACCGCGATCAGGCTGGCATTCTCTCCTTTAAAGAAGCTTTCATAACCGGGCTCTCAGTAAGCTTCATTGTGGGGATAATGGTAGGGTCATTGTTGATGGTTTATGTGAAATATGTTAACCCGGAATATATAGAGAAAATGATAGTTGAGATCTCTGATTATTACAAAAAGCAAAATGCCACTCAACAACAACTTGATAAAGGCATAGAGGGAGTTAGGGCAATGTATTCTCCTTTTGGCCAGTTTACATATGGTATCGGAACCACAATGCTAATAGGGCTCCTGATTTCAGCCCTTGCTGGCTGGATCATGCAACGAAAAAAATAGTGGTGGTTAGATATTTAAATAAATGATAAAGCCATCCATACCGAGCGGCAGCCGTGATTTTTCTTCGGAAGAAGTTTACAAGCGGCAATACATTTTTAATATAATCAGAGGTGTGTTTGAAAGATATGGCTATCTGCCCATCGAAACACCTACCATGGAGAATCTGGAAACCCTCGAGGGAAAATATGGTGAGGAGGGAGACCGGTTGTTGTTTCGTATTTTGAATTCCGGAGATTTTAAAAAAGATATAAGCGCTTCAGAGTTTGATGAATCATCGGCTAACCAGTTAATCTCAAAAGTTTCAGCAAAAGGATTGCGTTACGATCTTACCATTCCGTTTGCCCGTTTTGTGGTAATGCATCAAAACGAAATTACTTTTCCTTTTAAGCGCTACCAGATTCAGCCTGTATACAGAGCAGACCGCCCTCAACGAGGGCGATACCGTGAATTTTATCAGTGCGACGCAGATGTTATCGGCAGCGATTCGCTGGTTAATGAAATGGAACTCATTCGCATCTTTGATGAGGTATTTTTACTTTTAGGAATAGCAGTTACCATAAAGCTGAACAACCGTAAAATATTAAGCGGAATGGCAGCATCCATCAATGCTTCAGATAAATTCTCCGACATAACCATTGCAGTTGATAAGCTGGATAAGATCGGAATTCAGGGCGTAAGGCAACAACTTATTACGGGAGGATTAAGTGAGAGTCAGATACATGTCATTGAAAAATTCTTCAGCCTTAAGGACGAATCAGAACAAATGCTGCATGATGCAAAGTCGCTTCTCATAAATTCCGAAACTGGACAAAAAGGGATTGCTGAACTGAAAGAAATTCTTCAGCTTCTTAAAATCACCGGCATCACTAAGGCCTCAGTGGAGGTAGATTTCACTTTAGCCCGGGGATTAGATTATTACACAGGAGCAATAATGGAAGTAAAATCAAATGATGTAAAGATGGGCAGCATCGGAGGCGGTGGAAGGTACGATGATCTTACAGGAGTTTTTGGGTTGAAAGGTGTTTCCGGTGTAGGAATTTCTTTTGGTGCCGATCGTATTTATGATGTGATGGAAGAATTGAAATTATTCCCGATAGGTACTCAGGCCGGAACTAAAATTCTTTTTATACATTTCAATGAGGCTTCGCTTAATTATTCATTACCATTACTACAAAAGGTAAGGGCCGAAGGAATTTCTGCGGAAATTTATCCATCTTCTGAAAAAATCAAAAAGCAGTTGAAATATGCTGATGAAAAAAGAATTCTCTTTGTAGTGTTGGTAGGTGAAGATGAAATGAAAACCGGAAAGCTGACATTAAAAAATATGCAGACCGGCGCGCAGGAATCTCTTACCATCGAAGAGATCGTTCAAAAAGTTAAAGTAGTTGCAAGCAAAATGTTCAAGATTTAATCAGGGTGAAAATTTTTTATGTTGCTTCTGAAATAAAAACATTGTTATTGTAAGCAATCTTTAGTTTGGCGCACTTCAGTAGAAGAAATATGTCTAACACCCATTACATCAGTTCAAATCATCTTTCACTTCAAAGAATCAAACAGATTATTGATGGAAGTTACCGGCTCGTGCTCAGTGAAGAATCACAACAAAAAATAATTGCCTGCAGAAATTATCTTGATGAAAAGTTAAAAAATTCAGATCAGCCTTTTTACGGCATCAATACTGGTTTTGGTTCATTAAGAAACATCCGGATTTCAGACGATCAGATTGAGCAGTTGCAGGAAAACTTAGTTATGAGCCATGCCTGCGGAGTAGGTGAAGAAGTACCTCATGAAATTATGAAGCTGATGCTTTTGCTGAAGATTCAATCGCTTTCTTATGGACACTCAGCGGTTTCAATCTCAACCGTCAGGCGGCTGATTGATTTTTACAATAACGATATCATCCCTGTCATCTATCAAAAAGGCTCACTTGGCGCTTCCGGTGATCTTGCTCCACTCGCTCATTTAAGCTTACCTCTAATCGGGAAAGGTGAAGCGTATTTTGAAGGGAAGAAATATCCGGCTGAGGAAATTCAGAAGATATTCAAATATCAGCCCATCAAATTGCAGTCTAAAGAAGGGCTGGCTCTCCTAAATGGCACTCAGTTTATGAGCGCTTATGCCACACTCATACTCATAAAGGCTCACAAACTTTCACGACTGGCAGATATCATTTCATGCATTTCAATAGATGCTTTTGATGCCCTTCCTGATCCGTTTAGCGAACTGTTGCACAATGTTCGTCCGCACAAAGGGCAACTTGAAACAGCAGCTTTTATTTTAGAAACACTTAAAGGAAGTGAGATCTTCTATCAGCAAAAATCTGATGTGCAGGATCCCTATTCATTCCGATGCATTCCACAGGTTCATGGCGCATCCAAAGATGCAATCGGGTATTGTGATGAGGTTGTAACAACAGAAATAAATTCGGTTACTGACAACCCGATAATTTTTCCTGAAGCCGATCAGATTCTCAGCGGCGGAAATTTTCATGGTCAGCCGTTAGCACTTGCACTTGATTTTTTGGCCATTGCTTTGGCAGAGCTCGGAAGCATCAGTGAACGAAGAATCTTTTTGCTTGTTAGTGGCCAGCGAATGCTGCCTCCATACCTTGTAGCAACTCCGGGACTCAATTCAGGCATGATGATTCCACAATATACAGCAGCAGCATTAGTGAGTGAAAACAAGCAACTGTGCACACCTGCGTCTATCGATTCTATCATCTCGTCTAACGGTCAGGAAGATCATGTGAGCATGGGTGCGAACGCTGCCACAAAATGTTTTCGGGTCATAGAAAATCTTGAAACCATTCTGGCAATAGAATTGCTTAATGCAGCGCAGGCGATTGAATTCAGAAAGCCCCTTAACAGCAGCAACGCAGTTGAAGAATTTCTAATGAATTATAGAGAGCATGTTTCATTCAATCAGTCTGACCGAGTTTTAGGAGATGATATCAGGAAGAGCGTTAAATTTTTACTGCATCATCAAATCGTTAATTTTTAAAATTATATTAGGTAGAGTGATTTTTCAATCGTAGTTTTGCGCCGTTTTTATTGAATTAATTAGAAAATAACCCCTTAATAATAAATATTAATAATTCATGATCATTCTCATTTTTTTTGCCTGTCATTGGTACTTCTCTTTATTTTTTCAAACATTCTTCCACCATCGGTATTCAGCTCACCAGATGTTTACGATGTCGAAGACCACTGAAAAAGTGTTCATCTTCCTTTCATGGCTTACTCAGGGTTCTTCCTACCTGAGCCCTTATTCTTATGGCGTTCTGCACCGGCTTCATCACGCCTATGCTGACACTGAAAAAGATCCGCATTCACCCAAATATGACAAAAATATCTGGGCAATGATGTGGCGCACCAAAACTATTTATATGGATATCCTTAATGACAATTATCCTGTAGAATCCAAATTCAAAAAAGACCTGCCTCACTGGCCAGCCTTTGAAAAATTTGCAGATGGCTGGTTCTCAAGAATTGCCTGGGGAACCCTGTATGTTCTTTTCTATATCGCCTTCGCTACTCAGTGGTGGATGTTCCTTCTTCTCCCTATTCACTTTTTAATGGGACCCTTTCATGGTGCAATCATCAACTGGTTTGCACATACCATCGGTAGCATTCGTTTTAAGATGAATGATACTTCCCGAAATCTTTTCCCAGTCGATTTTCTGATGCTCGGTGAAAGCTACCACAACAATCACCACAGCCATCCCGGTCGGGCTAACTTCGGAATCAAGTGGTATGAAGTTGATCCCGTTTATCCCTTTATCAGGCTCTTTCACTGGATGAGAATAATCAAGCTGAAGCCCATAGCGGTTCACGCTTAAAAATTTACCTTATAACTCAGACGCCTTTGTGTTACTTTACACAAAGGCGTCTTTTTTGCACTTTTGATGAAACCGATGAATGAAGATGAGCTGAAGGCTTTTCTTGACGTTAAAGCAGCATTTTATAATCGTCCGAATTTCATCTCTGCTGATCCAATTAGTATTCCACACCAGTTTAAAAAAATGCAGGATATTGAGATTGCAGGCTTCTTTACTGCAACGCTTGCCTGGGGAAACAGAACAAGCATTTTAAACAGTTGTAACCGCCTGATGCAACTGATGGATTATGCTCCTTATGATTTCATATTGAATCATGAAGAAAAAGATCTGAAACGTTTCATAGATTTTAAGCATCGCACCTTCAACACTACTGATGCATTATATTTTCTTCACTTCTTTAGGAATTTTTATAAGAAGCACAAATCCCTTGAAGATGCGTTTTCAGGATTTATTTCCAGGAAAGATGAAAATATAGAAAACGCATTGCGTGGTTTTCACAACTTATTCTTTTCGCTTGAAGATGCTCCGAAACGAACAAAGAAACATGTCGCTACTCCGGAAAGAAATTCTACCTGCAAAAGATTAAATATGTTCTTACGCTGGATGGTGAGAAAAGATGATTGTGGTGTTGACTTCGGCATCTGGAAAAAAATTAAACCCTCGCAATTGATTTGTCCCTGTGATGTTCATGTTGACCGTGTAGCACGCAAGCTTGGATTGATCACAGGCAAACAGACAAACTGGAAAACTGCCCTCGAATTAACTTCTAAGCTGAAGCAGCTTGATCCTGTTGATCCTGTTAAATATGATTTTGCCTTGTTTGGATTGGGGGTGATCGAAAAATTCTGAAAGGTTTTGAATGATAGCTTCACGCTATATTTTAAAATTTTAAGGCTTTGCCCGAATTTTCGCCTTGGATTTTGAAAGATGCACCACGGATTGTGTGAAGGGTTGGTTGTAGGATGAATGATCAGAATCAATTGTATGATTTTTGAACAAAGTATTGTTTTGAATTAAAACAATGATTATCTTTGGGGCGTTGAATTATAAAATGAAAAAAAGGTATGAACATAAAACTCTCTCAAAAACAAATTGGTCAGCGACTAACTGAACTTCGAAAAATGAAGGGCTTATCACAAGAGAATTTGGCGAAAAGCATCAAAATATCACGACCATCATTAGCTCAAATTGAGTTAGGAAACAGAAGTGTGGATGTTCTTGAATTGCAACGGTTGTCTTTGATCCTGGGTTTTTCCTTAGATGATTTTATGTCTAAAAATTTTACGGTGAGCCAAGGTGTTGAATGCAAGGCGGAAGCAAAATCAAAAAAAACTAATGAACGAATTGCAGTTCCAACTCTGCATGTGAGCAAGTTCAAAAATGTATTGCTCTACATTTTAGAAAGATGTGCAGGTAAACCGAATGTTGGGGAAACAGTGCTTTATAAACTGCTGTATTTTTCTGATTTTAATTATTACGAATTGTATGAGGAGCATTTAACGGGTGCAAAATACCGCAAATTACCTTACGGACCTGTTCCGCAAAAGTTAGATACAATCATTGCTCAAATGATGGAAAAAGGAATGATACAAAGAATTAAAACGGAGTATTACGATAAGATTCAAACCCGTTACATCCCTCTTACAAAAGCTGATTTGACCGAATTGAAAGCAAGCGAAAAAGAAGTGATTGACAAAGTGATTGAGCAAATGAGTGACTGGTCGGCTTCCGCTATCAGCAGTTATTCTCATAAAGATATGCCCTGGCTTGCGTCAAAAGAAGGAGAAGAAATAAATTACGAATTGGCTTTTTACAGAGATGCTCCATTTTCTGTGAGAAACTATGGAGATGAAATCGAAGAACAATGACTTTTGATGAACTTAAAGAATTTAAAAAGGATTTAAAAAATCTTTTAAAAAAATACAGAACACTGAACGATGATTTGGATGTAGTGAAGCAAGTTTTAATAACGGCACCTGATGCAAGACCCCCGTTTAGTTTTCGCATTGATAATTTAGGATTAGAAACTTGTGTAGTGAAAGTGAAGAAGATAGCCTGCAGAACCTTAAAAGGTCGTGGCGTAAATTCAGGGTTGCATTTGATATATGCTCACTTTAAAGAAGAAGAAAGAATCATTTTCATTGAACTGTATCACAAGAATGATAAAGAGAATGAGGACAAGCAAAGAATTTTAAATCACTTTAAATAAATATCAAAATAAAAATCTACCAAACTCTGGTAAAGAATGGTCGGCAACAGACTTAAAGAAGCTTGAAAAATTTGCCGAAGGAAATAAGCCAACGCGGTTAATTGCTTATGAATTGAAAAGAAGCGTTAATGCGATTTATTCAAAGGCATCGGCGGAAAACATTTCACCCCTTGGCACTTGTTCGCTCACTACTGAAGCACTTGACTTCCCTTTGGCGCTCATTTGCAGCAAAGGGATAAAGAGAAAGGGAACGAGTGCCTTAAAATAATAACTTTAATACGTAGAGCAACAGCAGAATGACTTCTAAAGCGAAGCATGACTATTCCTTCACAAAATTTTCCTGTTAAGAATCTTTCACCTGTTTGAAAAATCACCAGATAATAACCGGGTGAGATGCCATTTAAGTCTATATCCCGGGGAAGCTGTGCTTCTTTTTCTTTGTAAAAAATTTTTCCATCTATAGTCATAATTCTGATGTTTGCGCTCTCCCCGTTGTAATCGTCTGTATCAATCGTTAGTAAGTTGTAGCCTGGATTCGGATAAAGCAGCAAAGTCATATTATGTTAAAGGAATAGAAAGGAAAGGAAGCTATGGAAATGTCAGGAGAGCTAAGAAGCAAAGAGAATAAATTCGTTTTCTGATTTTGAATTCTGCTGATAATCATTCCTTTTCATCAATAACTTGCCTTTATATTTACCGCCTTATTCACATTCATTTTATGAAGCTTATCAGCTACTACAACTCTACTGATGAACAGGATCACCTTGCATTGGTGCAGGATGATTTTTATTATGACCTGCAAGACCTTGATTGGAGGTTGCCCGGGAATATGCAATTGTTTCTCTACGCCTGGGATGATGTGATTGAGACCGCTTTAGAATATAATGATTTGATTAAGGAGGGAAAGGTCAAGCAGGCAAAGCCCCGGCCCCTAAATGAAGCAAAGATTCTTGCACCCGTGCCGCAGCCCTCTTCCTGTCGAGATGGCTATGCTTTTCGTCAGCATGTAGAAGCGGCACGAAGGAATCGTAAAGTGGAGATGATTTCTGAATTCGACCAGTACCCTGTGTTTTATTTCACAAATCACAATTCAATACAAGGCCCGGGCGATGTGATATGCATGCCCGATCATTTTGAGAAGCTGGATTATGAACTGGAAGTGGCAATTGTAATAAACCGTAAAGGAAGAAATATTCAAGCTGCAGAAGCTGACAGTTACATAGGAGGATTTATGATCATGAATGACCTGAGTGCACGAACTCTTCAGATGGAAGAGATGAAGCTAAATCTTGGGCCGGCAAAGGGAAAGGATTTTGCAACCGCTATAGGCCCCTGGCTTGTGACACCGGATGAATTGGAATCATATAAAGTACCAGCTAAAGACGGACACATCGGTAGCAGCTATAACCTTG
>JACCZZ010000016.1 GCA_013695715.1 Chitinophagales bacterium
AACTATGGCAGAACCGTAATCGAGCGACCTGATCATAACACCACTCGAATAGATTTCCCGGTACGGAAGGGTTACTATATCGGAAGCCGCAAAATAATATGGAATGATTTCATTCGGAACATAGGAGTAATTTAATATGCAGTCTTTACTTAAATTAAGTTCCTTCACAATATTATCAAATTCCTCCTGCTCCACCTTCCAGGGTTTTCCTACAACAAGCAACTTTACATTTGGAAGCCGATTGCGAACTATAGAATGAGCCTTCAGCAACACATCTAATCCCTTAACCTTCTTTATCTGGCCAAAGAACAGTACGAGCTGTTGATCCATAGGAAGATCTAACTTCTTTCGTGCTTCTTCTCTGGTGATTGGCTTATTGAATAAAAAATCAGAATCCCCATGTGGCACTATGTGAATTTTCTGATCTGGGAAATCTGGAAAATATTTGTTTAATGCCCTTTTTGCATAATCTGAATGCACGATGATCTGATCTATAGAACGCTGAAATTTCTTATACTTACCGGCATCTATCTCTTTACCATACTTGTCAAAGCTTTCGATATCGTGAATGGTTGCCACTATCTTTATACCCTTTCGGCGAAAAAGAAAGAAGTTCAGATACTCGCGTGCTGCAAAATGATAGACGTGAAAATGCACTACGTCAGCTCCTGATTTTGCCGCGTCATTAGCAGCATTCAAAGCACCTACAGCATAGCGCAAGCCACGAAGCAGAACGGGATCTTTTCCATAAATTTTCTTATAAGGTTTTTTAGTACGGAATGGGAACGAAAACTTTGTGTCAAGGTCGGTCTCATCACAGGTATAAAAAGTAAGCTCTGTACCCTGTTCTGCAACGGCCTTACATAATCCAAAATCATAAAAGTCATTTCCGCTGTGCCCGCCAATAGGTTCTACCATCGCCACCCTAAGTTTTGCATGCTCATTCATACCAGGCACTCAGGTTTTTATTGAGCAGCTTTTCTAGTTCCATAATGTCGGGTTTAAATATTTCATTCATTCGCTCAACCGTTTTATCGTGCTTCAATGCCTTTTTCTTTCTTGTCAGGAAAAGATTTTTAATAGACTCCACCTTCTCATCAGGAATAAATTTTCGGGCCAGGGTACGTAAATTTTTTTGGGAGTATATAGCTCTGAAAAAGCTATTTCGCGGAGTAGAATAGGTATTGTATTTACCCTCTAATCCAGGAATAAATGTTTTATCAATTTGCAGAAAATCAAAAACATTTAAGATCATCCCTTCGATATTTTCTGAAATCTCGTCATAGATGTAGATACGCACGTTATCTCTGCCAAAAGCATCAAAATACCGCTTAACCTGAGTAGAATAAAGTCCTAATTCTACATATTGCTGATACCAGAGATGAGCAAACTTATGCTTGCATTTTCCGCTGACTATATCCTCAAGAGGAACGTTCACATAACCGAGCTTGTGCTCCATAAAAAAATGTGAAAAGGCACGTTCAATAGGATTGCGTAGGGACATAATTATTTTCGCATCCGGAACAAGCTGATGAATTTTTTCAGCTACAGTAGGATAAAATAAGTACGATACACTGGCTTCACCAATTGCTTTATGGTGGCCATTTGCCTGCTCAAATAGTTTTTTGTATTCTTGAAATGTGCCAACACCTTTTTCTTTATGATACAGATTTTGCCTGATTGTGTCTTCATATGAGAAAAAATTTGGCTCCTTTATAGGGCTCATATAGACTTCGGGATGCCGCTTCAGATAATAATATAAAGAAGTGGTACCGGCCTTTGGTGCTCCTACAATAAAAAAGTTTGGTAATTTTTCAGCCATTAGATTAATTTAACCAGGCCGGAAACTGAGTGATCCCCCTTTTACGAAGGAAGTCAGCCAGGCGTTTATTGTAGGGTACGTAAAGTGTTTCCAGGTAATTCCGTTCTTCAATATTCATCTTCTCACGTTTGCTTTCACTCGCATTAATTTTTTTATAGAGATTACGCAAAGTTCGTTTCAATCCTACATTTTTTCTCCAGAAAGACTCAAATTTTTTATTGACGCCAAGCATTGTACTATGCATCCAACGGTTTTTGTAGCCGATAGTTTGGTTTTCAATTTTAAAATCATCTGGTTTGTAGAGGTTAAAATCTAAGCCGAGCCAGTTGCAAAGGTGTTCCATGAAAGCAGGAGTATCTTCTTTAAGGTCTTCAAAGAATAACACCTTCAAATTGCTGCCGAAAATTTCAAACCAACACGGCAGGTAATCAATATAAAAACCTTCTTTGATTCCTCTGATGAATAATGCTTCTTCGTCTTCCCTCATATCATCCATCTCCTCAGTTGCAAGCGTTTGTGATTTTTTGATAAATTCACTAAAAGAAATCTTCTCACCAAGATATGCATTGGCCTTTTTCCTTTCATAGAAAGAAAATAAACGATCTGACGGATTACGGAAGATGAATAATATTTTTGTTTCAGAACCCAGCTCTTTTTTTATGCGGTGGGCAATTACTTCTTTTCCATATAAATAGCTGGGGCTCGCTTCAAGTCTATACTTATTATTTATATTACAATGGCTAAAGTACCCTTCGTATTCACTAAGAGGCGGAATCTCTTTCCCATATTTCAAGGGCATAAAAAAGCCAATCTCCTTAGACGTTGAACCACAGACTTCTGAATGCAGTGACAGATAGGTAAATACAGAGGTTGTTCCTGCTTTATGAACACCTCCAATGATCAGGTTTGGCAACTTCGAAGAATTCATGTTCTTTAAGTTAACATCTGATTAGGGTTGTATTTGTAGTTTCGATCGGGATGCTTTTGAATATAATAATAAAAATAGTGTATTGCAACAAATGATGATGCAATAGCAATGCCCGGATCGAAGAAGCTTCCTCCGGTAGGAATTCCTCTTACAATAAAAAATATGATGAAAAAAAGAATTGCTTGATAAAAATAATCCTTCTTGAATTCCTTGTGAAGCCGGCGGTGGGTTCTGAAAACAAGCCAGTATTGCGACAATCCGATGAGCAAACCGAGCACTCCGAATTGATACACCACACCCAGCATCCCGATATCAGAAGCGTAAAAATGACCCAGCTCTGCAGTAGGACCGCCCCGCCAGTCATTATTTATCTTGCCATTTCCAAAAAACCAGCTAAAGGTATGTTTGCCAAAGTATTTAAATGCAATTGCACTCTCTCGAAGGCGGGCATCCGCGGAGGCCTCACCGGTTTCCTGACCTGTGAGCACAAGAACAACAGAAGTGTACATGTCTACTATACGATCATTTATATCAGGACGTAATATTTCCAGCATTCCAACTGTGGTTACAATGATCAGTATAAAGGCCATGGAATAATAAACGATCTTTTCCTTGCTGGTGTAGATTAAAAAATACAAGCCCAAAGTTCCTAAGAGCGCAACTGATGTCCCCCTTTTTTGGTTGATAAAGAAAATGTAAGCAAAGAAACCAATAAAGAAAAGGGCATATTTTATCTTGTTCGTTCTTGTAAATCGAATAAAATAGTAGATGGTGGCAAAAGCAAATCCGAAGATGTCGAACTCAAATTGGCACCCACCTTTAGTCGAATTACAATAAACGAATAATGTTCCCGCGAACTGATTGGGATTGAGGGTAAGCAACATTAGCAAATACCACGGCAGGTTGAACCAGGCCATGAATAAGAGACCATCGCGCAAAATGGTTAAATCAAGAGCTTTTGTTTTTAACAGGTAAAAGAGGAAAATTCCTGATAAGATGGCAAGCCATGATTTCTCGGCTGACATGCCCAAAAGAATTGGCTGACCAAAATAAAAATTGGTTACGAACCCAGCCTGAAGCATGATAAAAGTGAGTAGAACAAAAATGATGACCTCATAAGAGGTGAAGCCTGCATTCTTCACAAAAATCTTATCAATTACGAAACTAATTGTGAAAAGGAGATAGAAAAACAACATGGGATAACCCCCATACAGCAGGTAGTATAAAGTAAGAGGGCTTTTAATAAGCGTACCGAAAATGTTTATAAAAAGGAAATAGACTCCTAAAACCTTAAGGCGTCGTTTCCAGGTATTCTGAATACTGGTAGTTATAATCGGATGTGATGTTAATTCAAATCCCTGCTGCACGTGCGTTTACCTAAAAGTATTTTAAGGATGAGAACCGATTCTTTTGAATTACCTTCGGTAAGATTTTTAATAGCCTTAAGTGAGAGGCGGATTACAGGTGCGAAGATAAGGTACGGATAGTAAAGTTGGTAGAACAACATCCAACCGCGGTATTTACAACACATAAAAAAGAGTGGTCTTTGCTTACTTTTTATCTCTTTGCCGGTGGTTACCCCCTGTTTGTGATATATAACACTCTTATATGCATAGCCGTGTTTCCATCCCTTACGAACCCCCCGCACCTCCCAATCCATCTCTTCAAAATAGGCATAGTACACATCATTCATCAGTCCTACATCCTCTAAAAATTCCCTTCTTATAAATAACGAAGCACCATACACATAATCAAATTTCACATCATCATGATCATACTGGCCTGAGTCTATTTCTTTTAACCCAAGGTGATAAGACCATGTATTCCATTTATTAAACATGCCGCCAACGGCATTGATTTTTTCCGGCCAGCGATACCATAACAATTTTGAACCTATGATGCCTACCTTTTCATGCCTCTCTTCGTATTCTTTGGCTTTTTCAAGAAGTGCGTTCAATGCATTATAGTCGAGAGTAGTATCATTGTTTAGGAGCCAGATAAAATCAGCATCGCCGCGTTTCAAGGCATATCTGGCCCCTGTATTATTTCCACCGGCAAAGCCAATGTCTGTTCTTGCCTGGATGAATATGAGTGGATGTTTGAAACTATTTGCACCCGATGCAATTTGCTCTTCTGAGGCTATTTCCAGGTCACGATCACCTCCGGCTTCTGCTTCATCAATTTCATACTTCACATATGCAACAGGCTTGTTACAATAGGGAAATGAAAACTGTTTGATTTCATCAGGCGGATTAAAATCAATGGTTTGTTTTCCTTCAGCCCAATCCTTTATTATTTGTAATGAGGCCGGCGTATTGTTATCGACAATAATAACTTGAAAATTTGTGGATGACTGCTTCGCCAGACTTTCAAGTGTCTCAATGGTATTTGCATGGCCATTGAAGTTGACAAGTACAATATATACTTTAGATGGTTCCATAACTTGTCTTTGTAACCTACTGTTCCAGTTAACTATTTTTCTTATCAGCTCTTTTTTATCTGCGCTTCTGCAACCCATGATGAGAAGTCTCTGTTGATCAATTCGCCGAGTTTTAATACATCATCATGGAAAATGTCGGCAAGAAATCTTCTTTCTTCTTCTTTAATTTTAGGAAGATTTTTATTTGTGTAAAGAGTTTTTTTAAATTTTGATTTTATTGATTTCGGAAGCATCCCTTTTAACCAGTCTTTCATTCTTTTTTGTGAATTAAGGCTGCCTATTATCCTATTTTTAGGTATGAAAGAGGGATTGAATTTTTGTGAATAATCTATCTCCACATCAGGATTTACATTGAGGAAAGCAAACATATCTTTTACAACAGCACCTGCATCTTTTTTGAAATCATCGAAGAGGTAAATGCGCCGCTGCCTCTCAGGAAAGATATCAATGAACCGCTTGACCTGTTCATAATACATTCCAATCTCTATGTATAAATTAGATATACCCCATCCCTTAGGATTCCGTGCCATATCCTTTTTCAAAGCGGTCATGAAATCGTCTCTCTCATATCCTATGCGCAGGTCCATTAAATAATGACTGAAGGCACGCTCAATTGGGTTTCGTAACATCATAATCACCTTAGCATTGGGAAACTCGCTGAAAATATTTCTCGCAGCCTCAGTGGAATAGAGGTAAGAATTGGTGATCTCCCCTATAGCCTTTTCACCATTCACATTTTTAAACAGTTGTTCATACTGGCTTCTTTCTTTTACAAAGGCATGAAAAATTCCCTCCTTCATATCTGTTTCCAAAAAAGAAGATAAATCTTTGTTCAGCGATCTTGAATAATTAGGGCGAAATTTTGTGTTGTCTATATCAGTCGAAAAATGGTGTGTTTCTTTTATAGGTGCCATATAAATCTGAGGATGCATCTTCATGTATTCATACAATGAGGTTGTTCCGGACTTAGCAGCACCTACAACAAAAAAATTCGGAAGCTTCTCTTTATTTATTTCCATCAATGTAAATCTTCTTTTCTTCAATCATCAATTAAGCGGTTGAAATCTCAAATTATTCTTGACGAAACGTCTTGCTGCAGTCATTAATTAATCCAGCCCGTAAGATCTCTTTTTATTACATCCTGCAACAGAAGAATATCTTCTGTATATATTTTTTTTAAGGTCGCTCTTGTTTCAGCATTCATCTCTTTTTTCTCAAGATTATATTTGTATACAGTGCTTTGAACTTTTAAACGCATCCTCTTGCGCACATCTTTAGGCACTAATTTACCCATGAATTTCTTAAAGGCATTTGGCTTTTTTAGAAAGCTGTTTATCGCTTCTACTTTAGATTTTCCACTCACATTCAGTGCATCCCCAAAATCCAATGGTATTTCGTCAATCTTTAAATATTCCTCCAGTGAACGCACCACTTCTCTTGGATCATTACGCAGGTCTTCGTTCAAATAAATTTTAACATTTTGAAAATTGTTAAGAAACGCTTTTACCTGTTGATAATAAAAGCCACGTTGTATATATTGAAAATCGAAATGATGGTTGGCCGCTTTTCTTTGTTCTTCCGCTTCAATGGCATCTTCAAAACCCAGAGTTTCCGCAGCATCACGCAATTTGTGCATGTATTGTGAGAACGCACGATCTACAGGGTTGCGCAATACAATTACTATATTCACATTAGATGCATCAGGGTGAATGCGATGAATATTCGAGATTGTTTTTTCATAAAAATAGAGATACGTTGTAGATGATTCGCCTCTGATTTTTCGGCTCTTCCCTTCTTCGAATAAGGCTAAATAATCATCCAGCCGATTTACAAGAAAGCGAGGCTTTGTTACGAGCTTCCCGTGGTTGATGAATGAGAGGTCTTCTTCAGGCCATGTAAAATATCCGGGTTCCTTCTTCCTGCTCATAAATACCTGAGGATGCTGATCGAGCGCGTAATGCAATGTAGTGGTACCGCCTTTTGCAGCTCCTACAATGAAGAGATTTGGCCAGAAGAGGGTTGATGACATTTCTTATTTACTTACCAATATATCTGTAAAGGTAATGGCAGATAGAGGTACTGCAATCTTGACCTAATCATGAGGTGGATAATACATTAGAATACCAGGTGCTTAAATCACGATGTATGATTTTTTCCAGTTGCTGAATGTCGGTAATAAAGTAATTATCTAGCAGCTCCTGCTCACGCTTTTTATCCAATTTTGAGTTCACAACGGCTACAGCATTTTTTCTTGAAATGAATTTTTGCATAGAACGCTTCCATTCAGGCGGTAACAACGATCCAATAATGTTACGTAAAGGATTCTTTTTCCTAGTTAACTGATGAACAGCTTTGATTTTAGGTAAAGCTGCTTCATTACTTCTTATGTCAAGATTAAGTTCTGCTCTTTTAACACTGAGAAAATCCTGTAAACGATTGAAGGTTTCTTTCCTGTTTTTTATCAGGTCTTCTTCAAAAAGCAGAAAGAGCATTTGATCATCAGTGAAAAAATTTTTAAATCGCAGCACCTGTTGAGAATAAAAGCCCCGGCTGATATAGCTGTAATTAAATTTTTGCGCAGTTTTCTTCTCAAGCCGCTCTGTCTCCGCTTCAATTGCTTTTTCAAAAGGCAAATCTTCAAAACCTTTTCTCTGCGACATCAGAAAATGGGAATAGGCTCGCTCTGCAGGATTGCGTAAAATGAAAATGAGCTTCACCTCCTTTCCAAGACTTTCATAGATCCGCTGTGCAGCTTTCTCCTCAAACATAATGGCAGGGTCAACTTCACCGATGGCTTTTTGCCCATTCCAACCACTAAAAAATTGGTTTTCATAGAAGCTTAATCCTCGCGCATACTTTTCCTCATAAACAAAAAATTTAGTCTCCTTCACCTTTTCAGGCAGGTAGATTTCCGGATGTTGTTTCAGAATTTCGTAGAGAGTAGTAGTTCCTGCTTTTTGCGCTCCTACGCAGAGAAAATTGGGTAACGCCATCAGCACTATTCTTTTTTGTTCACGCGTTGCAAATGTAAAAAAAAAGAGTTTGGATTTTGCTTTCTGATAAGCAATTAAGCTGAAGTACACTTATGCATCAGAACACTATAGTCTAATTAGACAATTATTATTCAATATTTGAAATCTGATCTTCAATGGTGTCGGAATTATCTTTTTTCTTTTTCTTTTCAGGTTTCAATGCCTTCTTTAGCTCACTGAGGAAAGTACGCGGGTTGATATTAAACATATCTTTAAAATCAAGGGTGTAAAAGCCATAATATTTCTTTATAAGGATGAATGGAACTGCATTCATCAGCAATACGCCGAAAGCATTTACACATGCTGCCCCTACTGCACCATACCTGGGAATAAGCCACAGATCGAGCACTACCGCCAAAATAGTGGCTGCAACCATTAGGTTGCGATTGAGCTTTTGCTTACCAGTCATGATTAATACACTATTTACAGGCCCGGTAGCTGCATTGATAAACTGACCCACAGCAAGAATGATGAGAGAAATGCTACCACTGAGAAATTCTTTCCCAAATAGGCCCATAATGAACGGTGCGCCCAAGATTACTATAATAAGAATAGGTGCAGAACACCAAAAGATGATTTTAGTTACAAACTGCGCTGATTTTCTTAATTCATCCATTTTTCCTTCAGCAAAAAGCTCAGCAAACCTTGGCGCTGCCGGTATCAGCAGCGCTATCAATGCAATACGTGTGATGGTTGCTACTTTAAATGCATTGCGGTAAACACCTACATCCTCAATTGTGGCATAACGCCCAAGGATAAAGGTATCAGCATAACCTCTGATGAGAGAGGCAAAAGCAGCAACAAAAAGAGATATCCCTATCCAGAATTTCTCCCTGAAATTGATGCCTGCTTCTGACTGTGTTGAAAGATAATTTGAATATTTGAGCCACCAATAAACACTCAGCACACTTGTAAGGGTTATATAAGCAACATAAGTGATTACTGGAACATAGAGATCACGCCGGCTGGTGAATAATATGATGCTTCCAAGAATGAGGATGCCAAATATGAAATTACTTACATTATGAAGAAAGGTATACTGTTTTATTTTCTTAAGGCCTCTTATGCCACCGGTGCTGATTTGGAAAACTGTGAGAGGCAATAATGCCAAAGCGGCTATTCTGAAATAAGGGAAAAGCTCAGGTTTTTTAAATACATCACCTGCGATCTCTTCTGCAAAAAAATAGATTATGGTAGAAACCAACAAGCTTAATGGAACAGAGACAAGCATAGACTTATTATACAAGTCTTTAATCCACCCCATCTTTCTCTGCGCCTTATATTGTGCACCAAAACGGGTCATAAGGGTATCTGATCCCAGCTTTGAGATGCTATTGCTGAAATTCATCAGCGATTGGCAAAGGTTATAGATGCCAGTTCCGGCCGCGCCAGTGCTTCGGGCAAGCATTAAAGCGAAGAGCCAGTTTAGTCCCATTCCGATCAGCCGGGTGCTGAATGCTGAAATACCCCCACTAACCAATTCCTTATGATCTCCAGAATCCTTTTGCTCAGATTTATCCAGTACTTCTTCGTTAATGTTTTTCATCGCATCAGTTAATGCAACCAGCTACTTAAATCTTTCGCGGTAAGTATAGATAATTTCTCTATATCAGTTCTGAAATATTCAATCAGGTTTCTTCTTGTATCTTCATTGATAGGCTCGGTCTTCTCCATAAAATTCTTTGTGAAAAATTGGTTGGTACGCACACCCTTTCTTTTTTGAAACCACAGCTTATATATTTTTTTCAAAGGATTATTAGTCATAAACAGATAGCGCAATACTGGATTTTTCCACTTCTTTCCTCCCTCGTTCCAGCGCTTGTTGTAATCAATTGCTGCTTTTTCATCAATACCAAGAAAATGAAATATGCCTTTTATGGTGCCGGGCACATCTTTAATGAACTCGTCGTACCAGATGATGTGCACATTTTTAAAATGTTCTTTATAAGCCTGAACAGCATCGGCATATAAGCCCATCTTTTTATATTGCATGAAGAGTGAAGCATTTGTATTGAAGCGCTCATCTTCTTTCTGAAGCGCTTTCTCAAATGAATATTTTTCTTCCGGATTATTTACGCGCACGAAATTAAAGGCAGAATAAGCTCTGTCAACGGGGTTACGCAGGATCATCATGATCTTTACATCATCTCCTAGATACTTTTTTATATTATTGATTGCCTCCTTATAGAAGAACAAATACATCACGCTTGCTTCACCAATAACTTTTTTACCTTCTGATCCTTCAAACAATTGAAAATATTTATCTTCATCCTCCACACATTTTTGAATTCTGTTCTTAACTGCATCTGCCACAAAAAACTGCGGCTCTTTCAGCTTTGGCATAAATACATCCGGATGCTGAATCATATAGTTATACAATGACCGTGTTGCAGATTTGCCAGCACCAATTAATAAAAAATTAGGCAGAGGCATGGATTTTCCTTTAAATTGTAATATTAAATTTACCCTTTAAAATTTTCGCTTATTATTATTTCAGAACTGCAACTGTTGGAGTGAAAAACGTTTTCTTTATATCACTTGCAAGACGGGAGGTAAATAAATTTGCTCCATCCTTATTCATGTGATTATCGAAAAAATAACTAAGGTGATTGTAGCTCATATCCTGGCTGTAATCTTTGAAAGGGACATTGTATCTCTTACATACATTTATAATGGCTTCGTATGACGGCTCCATGCTAAAAGGTGCCAATGCAGGCGACATGGTTACATAAACTTTGGTTCCTTTTGATGTTAGATTCGAAAGCATTTCTTCCAGCCCCTGTATTTTGTTGTTGTCTACTACTTTTCCTTCTTGATTTCGAAGCTCAGCATTTTCACGAATCAACTCCTGTGCTTTCTGTTCTGTAATTACTCCTTTAAGAGGCTTAAAGCCCGATTCAGACTTTCTATTTTTGTAGATGCCTGCCATAATATCAAGGATTGATGAATTAAACCGATAGATTTTGGAAGACATCTTAACTTTTTCATAATTCACAGGCAGAGACCATTCTTCCATAGCACCATGAGTCATCCAGAAATTCTGAGCTGCTTCAGAAGAGGGATATACAACTACTCCATCAGACTTATTTCGGTCGCGAATACCTTTAAGCAAATAAATGTCTCTCACTTCCGATTCATCACCATAATATGGAGCCAGCACATTCAGCCTGTCATAATGTATATCCTTATAGTACATCTCCTCCGGATTCAAATCAATAATTACCAGTTGAGGAGTATAGCGGCTCAGCGCCATTCGAATTATTGCCTGCTCGTAGAAGATTGTTTGTCCATCATGACCCGCATTGTAACAGCTAATCTTCAATGAGTCGGCTATGATATTTGGATTATAATTTCGTCGGCCGCGAGAGGAGCCAAGTATTATTGCATCCTCATTCATCTTTGTAAATGTGAATGTAGTCTCAGCACCGGGACCAGCCTTTTGTTTAAAGTATAAGTAGTGTATCATTTCTCCAATCAGCTGATCAAATAAAATCAACGTTGCAAGAAAAAGCAGCCCGTTACGAAGGAGCTTCCACTTGCCATTAGACTGAACCTTTGTTTCCGTTTTAGAATTGGAAATAGATAAACTGACTTGCATCAAAAACACCAATTAGTAAAATGATTGAAATTACTCCTGCATAAAAAAGATACCTGAGCACATTATTACGAGGTTCAGGAAAAATAGCATTCTTATCTTTTGTATATTCTTCCTGGTAGATCTCTACTGAAAATAAGCACACGATTCCGAACAAGCCATACCACATGGTAGATTGATCGCCATCATAAAACTTTAAACTCTTAAAACTGAACATCTGGCTGTAATAATATAGTGCATCCTGCACGCTCATCGAACGGAAAAATATATAAGAGAAGATGCCGCAGTGAAAGGCAAGGATGGTTCCAACGATTCTTCCGAATAAGGGATGAATGCCGTATACAACTTTATCAAACTTTTCGATCTGCTTTTTCATCACCAGACGTGACGCAAGAAAAATAAAAAAGAGAAGAAAGCATAGTACATAAGTCCAGTTTGCGCCATGCCATAGTCCAGCAAGAAACATCAGCACTCCAAGATTGAAAATACCTCTCCACTTTCCTTTTCTATAACCGCCCAATGGCTTAAAAACATAATCACCAAACCAGGTGGTGAGTGAGATGTGCCATCGCTGCCACACTTCACCTACCGAGCGACCGAGGTAAGGCCTTCTGAAATTTGTCATCAGATTAAAACCCATAATACGGGCTGAGCCAATTGCCATGTCGCTGTAACCGCCAAAGTCGCAATAAAGTTGAATGGCAAAAAACCACGCCGACACCCAGAAGGTCAGTGGTTCGCCGCTGTGCTGATGTGGAAAGTTGAAAACATTGGCGACGTAAGCTCCAAGCCGATCAGCAATCACCACCTTTTTAAACAACCCCCACAGCATAAGTTTTAGTCCGGAGATCACCCTGTCATAATCGAATTCATGCTTTTGATAGAACTGCGGAATCAGGTTCTGCGGCCGCTCAATTGGCCCTGCCACCAACTGCGGATAAAACATTACATAAAGGGAATAGATGCCGAAGTCACGAACGGGCTTAAAGTTTCCACGATAGACCTCTATCGTATAGCTCATGGCCTGAAAAGTATGAAACGATAATCCGATGGGGAGAATGATGTTTAAATATGGAATATCCATACTTACTCCAAACAGGTCTGTAACCCAGTTTAGATTACCAAGAAAGAAGTTGTAATATTTGAAAACAGCAAGTACTCCTATGTTGGCAGCCAGACTCAATAAAAGAAATGCCTTCCTTCGCCTTCCCTGAGCCTGATCAATCATTATTCCGGCGAAATAATCAATGATGATGGTGAAAATGAGTATTAGAATATAAATTGGAATAAAAAACATGTAGAAGATGCAACTGCTGATTAACAGATGCACCCACCTGAATCTATGGGGAAGAAGAAAATAGATGAGGGTAACGAGCGGGAAAAATAATAAGAAGCTAAATGAATTAAATACCATGCGTTCCCGAACGTTGTGTGGAGGAGATGTTCTCCTGAATTAAAAAACGGCGCAAATGTAGAAATTATCCAGCTATAGGGAAAGATTAACCATCAGACACTATTTATACTCATGCTGCTGATTAAAGTTTTCTGAAGCCTTTGCCAAATGAATCATGGGAGCATTGCCGCCGTTACTCTCACAATTGTTTGTCTGTGAGCACGCAAGCTTTACTTCATTATGCAAATTCCGCGATGAAATAAGGGTTTAAGAGGTTTTCCTTATTGTATTCGAGACGCTTGTTGGTTTCCCAATTCAACACCCTTCCACCTGCAAGTTCAATTACTGCCTGACCGGCAGCAGTGTCCCATTCCATGGTAGGACCAAATCGAGGATATACGTCGGCTTTTCCTTCAGCTACCAGGCAAAATTTCAGAGAACTTCCTGAAGAAACAAATTCAACTTCCCTACCCTCTTTTTTCAAATCTTCCACAAACTCAAGGGTATCATCATTCAAATGTGAACGGCTTGCAACCACGTTTACTTTTTGAAGATGACGCCAGTTCTCCCCTTTCTTCAATGGTATCTTTGTACCATCTCCATTCATCTTAAAGCTGCCTTCTCCTTTAATGCCATACCAGATTAATTTTTGAGCCGGAGCATAAACTACTCCGAGTATAGGCCTATCATGTGACATGAGAGCGATATTGACAGTGAACTCCCCATTTTTTTTGATGAATTCCTTAGTGCCATCTAAGGGATCTACCAGCCAATACATCTTCCAGTTCTTACGGTCTTCATAAGGTATCAGCTTCGTTTCCTCAGAAATTACGGGTATATCGGGATACAGTTCTTTTAAG
Source organism: Chitinophagales bacterium (assembly GCA_013695715.1). Taxonomy (GTDB): domain Bacteria; phylum Bacteroidota; class Bacteroidia; order Chitinophagales; family UBA10324; genus JACCZZ01. The sequence continues at coordinate 14,071 of JACCZZ010000016.1, forward strand.
GAAGCCACAATAATGTTATTAGATTTTTGGTCGGCAAGTGTAAGCGGAGAATTGTCGCCCTTCAATTCTACTGTAAAATCCTGATCATAAACCACCATAATTTCTTTTCCTGCATCTACAGCAATTTCTATTATTTCTTCTATATCAAAGTCTTTCATATTGATGAAGGTGTTTAAAAATGGGAGCGCAAACCTACATGTTTGCAGATGAATATACAAGGCTCTGAAAGTATGTTTTTAGAGAGGCGAATTAATTTTAATGCTTCTGTACTGCAGTGGGGTAATTACTTGCCCTCTCAATTCATTCATCTTCCTATTCGGTCAGGCAATAAGGGGAGTCATAACCGAAAGTGTTGTTTGCAGCATCAATGATTTTACAGGTGAGGTTAGCATTTGAATAAATGCATTTGCCCCCGGAAAGGATGTAGCACTATTGTCCGGTTGTACTAATCCTGAGGGTGTCTGCGCAAAAAGCAGGGTAATGGTAATTCAGTGAAGGAAACAGCACTGCAAGCTTTCATCGTGTTTGTGTTTTCATAGTTAATTTTTGTTGATTAATATAATGATTCAAAGATGGGGTGCTGAATTGCCCTTGCCAATCCCCAATTCTGGTGATAGGGCGTTTTATATTGTCTGATAGTGAGTTCTCTTAACCAACCACGTAGTAAAAGAAGGTAAATGAAATGTTTCAGCACATTGATTTTATATTCGCCCTAATAAAGTT
>JACCZZ010000194.1 GCA_013695715.1 Chitinophagales bacterium
AGAAATAGGTGTAAAAATTATCATGCAATGAGAACAGTCACTTTTAATGCAGGTTTCGGCTGTTACCTTATCAATTCTCAATAGGAAGAATAACATTACCTAAGGTTTTAGCGAGGTTTTTAGCAACAGCCTGATCCTTAAGTTTAATAATTGCAACAGCCACAAAAAGCTTAGCTGGAATGCAGAAGTAGATACTATTAAAAAGAAAGAGCCCCATACGAGGCTCTTCATATATCAGTTATTAACTGGTATTATTCAAAAATAACTGTCATCTCAACCCTTCGGTTTGTTTGGCGGCCTTCAGCAGTTTTATTATCTGCTATAGGTCTTGTTTCACCATAATATTCCACCACAAGTTTTTCTGCAGGAACACCTTTATTTACTAAGTAAGTCTTAACGGATGTTGCGCGCTTTTTAGAAAGAGTCATGTTAGAAGCCTCAGATCCTACATTGTCTGTATGACCTGCTATACGTAATCCGTACGATGGTTTTGAGATCAACAGGTTGGCAAGATCATTTAACGATGTGAATGATGTAGAGCGGATGATATCTTTCCCTGTTTCAAATTCAAGGTTTTCAAATGCCACTTTAAGAATGGCTTCCTCCTTCTCCTCGAGCTTCGGACAGCCATTCAGCTCAGGTATGCCGGGAGTGTTAGGGCATTTATCATCCTTATCAGGAATACCATCACCGTCTTTATCATCTACAGGACAACCATTATTGGATATTGGTCCGGGTATGTTGGGGCATTTATCATCTGTGTCTCTAACACCATCTTTATCTGAATCAGGGTATGGACAGCCCTTATTATCAACAGGACCTGCTATATCGGGGCAATTGTCTTCATTGTCAAACAATCCATCGCCATCCGAATCCGGACAACCTTTGTGCATATTAGATCCTGCAACATTCGGGCAATCATCGTCTGAATCCTGCACACCATCATTGTCACGATCGGGGCAGCCATTGAAAGTAGCCAAGCCAGGTACCAACGGGCAGCTATCTTTGTTATCAGCAATTCCATCTTTATCCGTATCAGGACAACCAGCAAGATCTGGCAACCCCGGCACATCGGGGCAAACATCTGCCTTGTCAGGCACTCCATCACCATCTGTATCTTTCTGGTTGCCATAGGGTACAGGAATTTTTAAGGCGGCATGAAGATCTGCACCAGTAATATCTTTTTTGCCGATCAATGGTAAGATATCATTTGTTCCAACAATGAAAGGACCTAAGCGGAGAGATAGACCGAGGTTCTTGCTTCCATATTCATTTATAGATAATGGAATACCCACATCAAACCACTTAGACTCAAAGCGCGGAGTTAGGCTGTAAGTGGTAATCTCATGCACGCGGCTCACATCGCTCTCACGTTTTGTATTTAAAGCAATAAATGGAGTGAAGTTTAGATAAAAACCACGAGCTATATGGTAATCAATCTGTGCGCTGAAAACTGTTGGAAGAGAGACCGTGTATACACTATCATCAGCTACAGGAGTGAAACGATTAAAAAGGCTATCATCAAACTGTGGTATTGATTGCGGGCTGAAGGTGTTAATATTTATATTCGCAGCAGCCCCTTCAAAGTCTCCGCTGTTAGGGCTTTTTGTGAATTTCATGCGGCCAACATCAAGCAGGCTCAATCCAATCTTCAGTTTATATTTATTCGCGGCGCGGTCATATTCATAGGTGCCATCGGGTCTCTTTCTCCTGAACTCATCAACCTCAGGCCTGAATTCATAAACAACACCAAAGTCGAATGCAGGAGCAATTTTTGATGCAAAAGAAAAATCTGTAATTGTTTTAATTAATGAGTCAAACCGCGGACTAAAGCTGATGTCATCCAAATTATCAGAATGGCCGTAATTGAAATTGGAAGCTGTAACATTCAGGGTAGAATCATTGCTGAAATTATAGTCCACATCATTGGCATACATATAAAATGAGCTTATGCCATTAACCAATTTCCCTCTTACAGCGGCTTTGACAAAATGCTTATCTTTCTCGTACAATGTATTTCCATAAGTGAGGCCATACTCCATCCATGACATATTATCTATGCTCATAGATGCATCATTTATAGGTTGATTGAACAATTCGGGGACGTTTACATCCTGAATAGCCGCATGAGCAAGCTCCTGCGATACATTGTCCACATTAATATAATTTTTGAACCCAAAGCTTAAAGCGATAGATGATTTCTGTGACAAGGGCACCATAAATGAGAGGAGCTGCACCTTTGTATTTAGATTAACGCTGGCTTTCTCATCATCTTTAAGATCTGCTTCTGATGTAAATTCATCTATGAAATTCAGGTTAGGAGCTTTAAATAAATCCTGACCGTCCAGTATAACATAGTTATTTGCTAATGTGGTGCTTGCACCGAAAAGAGTAGCGTCGAATTTATAGCGACTGTCAACAATAACTGCCGGTTGCAGATCTAATCCCGTAATGCCGGCGTAATTGCTGTTCACAATGCCAAGAAAGCTTTGCGCTGATGATTGTAAAGAGCTAAGTGTAATAGCTGCGACAAGCAGCAGAGGGTACTTAAATTTCATAAGTGAGGGTTTTATTCGATTAGGTTAAAATTATTGTGATATACTGAATAGAATGGCTGAATAACTCAAATGTTTTCAACAGCCAAAGCGAATTGAGTACCAAATTATTATTGGATTTAAATTTTGGAGTTAATGTTTATCCACTTTCATATTTTGAAATAACAAGTCAACGGCATTGGTTTTGTAAACGTGGATTGCTATTTCACTTTATTCTGCAAAGGCAGTAAGTTGTTAGTGACCTTTCATCTGAAGAATCCTTAATCTGATTTATGTTTATGAAAAACGTTAAATGCACTCCATTGTATTTTTTTACTTGCCTGTTTTCTTTGTTATCCTTCGGTTGTTACTCATCAGACAACAATAAATCAGAATCGCCACAAGAGCAGCGAACACCAAACTCAGTAGGAGCTACCATCTCAATATCCAATTCAAAAGCTGTCGCATTAAATAAAGACATACACGCGGCGTGTGCCGTAGATATCTTCTTTACAAAAGGAATGGCCCGAAGGGATATCTTATCAGATCCTTATCTGTCATTTGTGAAAGCATTCAATTTTACATCACTTCAATACAGCGGTGGCAGCACAGCAGATCATGATCATGCAATAGTTGGTGATACATTGGTTTATGGTGGAAGAGGAGATGGTTATAACATGCGCCCGGAGGATGCCCGCTTGCGGGGAGAATCTTTTAATGAAGTGCTCGATGGAATTGGAACTGTAAAATTTGGTGTGGATTTTTTCAATCAATACTGCGCACT
>JACCZZ010000199.1 GCA_013695715.1 Chitinophagales bacterium
TGGGATTGACAACAAGTTCCATGAAATATATAATAGGGTTTTATATTTAGTCTATAAAGATTTTTTTTACCGATTGCATCTCATCCTTATTCACACGAAGAAAATAAATTCCAGAAGGTTGCGCCTAGGCTATTTTCCCATTCAATAGCTGGCTGAGCCGATATTCTAATTATCATTAACATTAAAGAAAGACCGAATGTAAAAATTGATAGTAAATTCATATAAATAGTTTGAATTATTAAAGGTAATGCTTTTTAGTATTATTGAAATTCTTATTCATCTGATTTCTAAAGCATTTCTCCTATCTTGCATCTTAAACACTAACTAATGCAAAAAGCATTTATTTTTTTAATGATTATAAGTTGCTTTTGTTCTGCCTTCAGCCAACAATCAGAAAAAAATAAGAGGGATGCTTCCATTGATGGAAATTCAGTGATTTCAATGTATCCTTTTCAGTTTATCTTTAGCAACTTTAAGCTGGGCTTTGAGCAAAAAATTTCTGAGAAGCTTTCTCTTAAAGGCATTGCTTCTTTGGGGTTAAATGAGCATTCATTGGTCTATGATGTGGAAAATTATTCGGCCTTCTCAGTAGAAGGTCAGCTCAGATATTTTCCAATGAAAAAGTCTCCTTCAGGTATCTACGGTGCCGCTTATTTTTACGACAGAGGCGCATCTTTTGATGAAATTTTAACGTTTTATGATCCTATAACATACAATCTCAACTCTGTTGGTGTAGGTGTATTATTTGGTGTTCAACTATTTGCGCGAAAAATTGTCTCCTTTGATTTTTATGCGGGAGGAGGGCCAAACATCCCTCTTAAGAAAGCCCCCTCCAGCAATCCTAATAATTCTTTCGGAAATGATTTGATTTTTAACAACTATCGTAAGGCGATCGGATTCCACAGCGGTTTTAGCATTGGATTGATATTGAAATAAGGAAGACAGACTTTCTTAATATAATGCATATCATATTAAGAGTGCATTAGCCTGAGCAGTTGCAGAATGGGCAGAAGATCGCCTAAGAAATACCAATCCGATTCTTACCTCATCCTGATTAAGCTTCCCTGATAAAATGAAGCTGTTACAAACTACACTTTGAAAGCATTTGAATATACATTCTGTATTTAAATAAATAGAGAGTGTCAATTACAACAAACAAATTCAAGTAATATTATTTTACATTTATTCTAATAGTTTATATACATTATGAGGGATTTCTTCAGCAATAAAAATTTTTCCCTTTTCAAAACGTTGCTTTTTTCGGAAATCTGGACAACTGTACTGTTTTCTACTCTGATAATACTCTTCTGTATCGTGCTCAAAAGCTTACCAGAACATGCTTTTCAGATTAAAGTTGAGAATTTAAAACAGGACAGTCGCATCTGAACAGGCTTTCATAGAAAACCAAAATTTTTTCTGTTGCGCAATTGCAAATTGTAATCTTCATGAAAAAGTCAATAGGGTGACATCATTTTTTTAAAGTTTTTTTAAACCAAGTTTGTGCACTGTTACACGAGTAACAGATTATTTAAGAATTATTTTCTATAAACAATAAAAAACCTAAAAACCTATGACGAAAACTGCAGACGATGTTTGGAAAACATGCCTTAAGATTATTAAAGATAATGTCAATCTGCAGAGCTATAAAACCTGGTTTGATCCGATAAAGCCCGTGAAGCTTGAAAAAAATGTTTTAACAATTCAGGTGCCAAGTCAGTTTTTTTATGAATGGCTTGAAGAACATTATGTCACACTTCTTCGCAAAACAATTAAAAGGGAACTCGATAAAGATGCTCGTCTTGAATATCAAATTGTAATGGATGGCAACTCCGGAAACAATGCCCCATATACTGTGAATATTCCTACTTCTAACACTGGCTCTAATAAAAACCCTGAGGTGCTTGCACCTATGGTGCTTGGCAATCAGATCAAGAATCCCTTTGTGATACCAGGACTAAAAAAAGTTCAGATTGACTCTCAGTTAAATTCAAATTACACTTTTGAAACTTTTGTGGAAGGTGACTGCAACCGCCTGGCCCGTTCCGCCGGATTTGCAGTAGCAAACAAGCCAGGTGGAACTTCTTTTAATCCCCTTGTAGTTCATGGCGGTGTAGGGTTGGGCAAAACTCATCTGCTTCATGCCATTGGAAACCAGGTGAAGATGAATTATGTAGATAAAACTGTGCTCTATGTTCCTTCAGAAAAATTCACCAATCAATTCATCGATTACCTGAAAAACAACGCAGTAAATGAGTTTATTCATTTTTACCAGATGATTGATGTTCTGATGGTAGATGATATCCAGTTCTTCGCAAATAAAGACCGTACACAGGATATTTTCTTCCACATATTTAATCATTTACATCAGTCAGGCAAGCAGATCCTTCTCTCCTCTGATCGTGCGCCGCGTGACCTAGAGGGAATGGAAGAACGCCTGCTTTCGCGGTTCAAAATGGGATTGACAACTGATCTCAGCATTCCTGATTTTGAAACGCGCATGGCAATACTAGAGAAGAAAATGTATTCAGATGGCATTGAACTGCCTGTTGAAGTTGTGGAATTCGTTGCATACAATGTAAGCTCAAATGTGCGTGAGCTGGAAGGCGCTCTTATTTCTCTTCTTGCACAATCTTCACTGAATAAAAAAGATGTAGACCTCGAGACTGCGAAGAAGATTATCAAGAACTTTGTTAAAAGCATCTCGCGTGAAGTGTCCATTGATTTTATTCAGAAGTCGGTATGCGACTATTTCAGCGTGCCCATGGATAAGCTCAAGGAAAAAACCCGAAAGCGTGCAGTAGTTCAGGCCCGTCAGCTATCTATGTATCTTGCAAAAAGTTTTACAAAAAGTTCTCTTAAGGTAATTGGACGTTACTTTGGTGGTCGAGATCACAGCACCGTCATTCATTCGTGCCAGGCAGTGAGAGATCTGATGGACACAGATAAGGAATTCAGGGAGGCTGTTGTTGATTTAGAGAAAAAAATACAAATGAGTATTACCTAAAGGGTGGCTGCGCTTAGACTGATTAGTGAAAAGTATTACATTCACCCTCGAAATACATTGCAAAAGGTGCACATCATAATGTTTTCTTAATACCTTTAACTCATCTTAAACCAAAAACAATCATCATGGGAAACTTACTTTACGCCGTTGCAGTCATCTTAATTATTATATGGGCAATTAGCTTTTTAGGTGGCTATTACACAGGAGGCCTGATTCATGCATTGCTGGTGATTGCCG
>JACCZZ010000205.1 GCA_013695715.1 Chitinophagales bacterium
GGATTAACAGAATTCCCTGAATGACATGAAAAAAAATCGGCAAGTTACTTACATCGCACCGCTCAACCACCTACCCTTGCTGTCTTCCGACCCTGGGGGAGTTCAGCAGGAGCTGGTCGTATAAGGCTTGCCCGGCACAAAAGTAAACGGAAATGAGGCAGGAAGATGGAGCGGAAGTAAAAATAGTTTTGAACAACAAACCTCATCTTTTGTGCAAAGATTATTAGTAAAAAGATCAATCAGTTATGAAGGAATACGTTTTCTATTTAGAATACGTCTACCTAAATTCTACAATTATTCCAATGAAATAAAGAAGTGTTTGCGATTGGTCTGGACCATTTATTATTTGAGGGTGGGTTATCGCTATATTATTTGCCACTTTACATGCATTAATATATTATACTGATAATCAGTACGTACTAGCAGTGTACCTTACTTAAGGAATGTCCTTAGACTGATGCTTTCAAATTATATTGAAGCTAATGATTTTGTTAATAATCTATCTATGTCAATAAGGATTTCTTTATACCTTTCAATCTTCAGAATTCTACTTTTGATGCATGATTTTAAATTTCATCTGGTTACAGGATGTTTTTTTTTATTGGTTCAACTTTTAAGTTCAAGCCTATATGCGCAAACTTTTGCCGGAGATACCGGAGTTATTACAGATGATGGTACAATTAATTATTTCAACCTACAGGTAACAGATTTAAATCCTTCAGCTATAGATACTTCCTTTGGCATTGTTTCAGTTTGCATTAACATAAGCCACACATGGGCTGATGATTTGGTCATCTGGCTGAAGTCCCCTGATAATACCTTAGTTGAGCTTGCCTCGCATAATGGCGGAGACGGAGACAATTATGAAAACTGCTGTTTTAATATGGATGCACCGACGAATATCACAGCAGCAACTGCACCATTTACTGGAGTCTTTCAGCCAGAAGGAAACTTAGGCGATTTCAACAATGGACAAAATCCTAATGGAACCTGGCAACTTGTGATTGTAGATGAATACCCTTTTGCAGATTTTGGCGAATTGCATGAGTGGAAAATTACATTTGGGACCAACCCAAACGCACCCTCCACGCTCTTTTCCTCATCTGATTTGCCGCTGATTCTTGTAAATACAAATGGTTTACTAATCTCTGACCTTTTCCGCATAGATGCTAGTATGAGTATCATAGATAATGGGCCTGGCAATTCAAATCACATTTACGATGTACCTAATGATTTTTATGGAACAGTATCTATAGAAAAAAGGGGAAGCAGCTCTATTGGATTTCCGCAGCCATCATATTCTTTTGAAACGCAAAATGATACGGGAGGAAATTTGAATGTTTCACTGCTGGATATGCCTAAAGAGAATGATTGGATTTTATATGCTCCTTATAATGATAAATCACTGATGCGCAATGCGCTCATTTATCATTTATCGAATGAAATGGGTCGCTATGCATCACGTACCAGATTCTGCGAGCTGATTCTTAACAACAGCTACCAGGGCATATATGTGCTTGAAGAGAAGATAAAGCAAGACTCAGCACGTGTAAATATCGCGGAACTAACACCAGATGATACAACTGGTGACCAGCTCACAGGTGGTTATATTTTAAAAATTGATAAATATGATGGAGAACAGGTGGACGGGTTCACCTCTCCATATCCTCCCTGCATTGATACAAGTGTATGGCAAACAATCTTCATTCAATACCATGATCCGAATCCGGAAAACATTGTTTCGCAACAAAAAAATTACATTAAAGCTTATGTAGATTCATTTGAAGTTGCCCTTGCATCAACGGGCTTTGCAGATTTTGATACGGGTTTCAGAAAATATGCTGATGAGAGTTCCTTTATTGATTTCTCTTTGTTGAATGAGATAGCAAGAAATGTAGATGGCTACCGGTGGAGCACATTTTTTTACAAAGATAAAAACAGCAGCAACGGCAAATTTACTATGGGTCCCATCTGGGATTTTAATATAGCCTTTGGCAATGCTGATTTTTATAATGGAGTGATGACAGAGGGCTGGCAATGGGACTTCCCTTGTCCTTTTGATTATGATGGCGGCTTGAATCCATTTTGGTGGCATCGGCTGCTGGAAGATTCTTTATACCTGACAAATCTGAAATGCAGGTGGCAAGAGCTTCGAACTTCCACTTTTGACTTGAATCACATCAATTCAGTAATTGATTCTTTTGCAGCTGTGGTAGACAGTGCTAAAGAGCGCCACTTTGAAAAATATCCACTACTGGGCGAATACGTGTGGCCAAACACATATTATCCTGAAACATATGAAGAGGAAATAGATACACTAAAAAATTGGATTGCTGCGCGTGTGGAATGGATGGATGAGCAGTTATCAACCGGATGTGTTGCTACAGGATCTAATTCCCCTGAAAACAATGTCGCAGATCTACTAAATATATTTCCTAACCCGGTATTACGTGGTTCAACAATTGTTGCAAATATTAATTTACCCGCAGAAACCTCATTAAGTCTTATAATAACTGACTTAACAGGAAATCAAAAAGTCATGATCTCACATGAAATGTTACTGAGTGGAACACATACCTTTAAGCTGCAATGCCAGAGCCTGAATATGCCGGGTTGTTATCTGATAACTTTGAAAACTGATAGAGGAACAGCATCTGAAAAGCTTTTCATTTTCTGAGACTATATATTAGATATTGAAGGCGTTAATTCCCTTTATAGTAAACACAATTAACCTTCTGTAAATTTTAAACTGATTACCATGATTGAGGAAATTAGTTCTGAAAAACATTACTATTCGATCGGAGAGGTTGCTAAGATGTTTAATCTTTCGATCTCAAATATTCGTTTTTGGGAACAGGAATTTGAAATACTTAAACCAAAAAAAAATAAAAAAGGGGACCGATTTTTTACAAAACAGGATGTTGACCATCTGAAAATAATCTACCATCTGCTGAAGGAAAAAGGTTATACCATTGATGGAGCGCGAAAAAAATTAATGCAGCAACCAGACAATGTTTCAGATCGTATAAGAATGATTGAATCATTGAAGAAGATTAAAGTATTTCTCCAGTCATTAAAAAATAACCTCGATAAGAAAGATCCGGAAATCTCAACAGCAGAAAACATCTCATTAGAGAATGATTCTGATGGGGGAAAATAAATGCTGGTTTAAAACTGATATTCTTTGTTTACAGCATTGATGCGAATTCCTATTTGAAAAATATTGTCCATTGAAGAAAATGCAGTAACATCCGATCTAGTTCGCCTATAAAGGTATTTTAAGTCAATGAACATGTTGTGGCGGATCATATAAGAAACTGAAAATTCATTCAGAAAAAGATTTGTTGACACTCCCTGACCCACTTCGTTTCCATAAACCGTCTCAATAGTTGATATTACAGAAGGAATAAAAATGTTTGATCCCCAGTTAGAGTTTGATGTATCTCTACCCTGATTAGCAACTGTAATACGAAGCTGTAGGGTTAGAGGGAAAAAAGGCTGAAACCGAACTATGCCGATTCCCTCGTTTAGGTTGGCACCCAGTGGATGAGCCAGCGGCTGATTGTAGTTGGAATAATTAGCTATTGAATCATTATGTGTATATACATATGGGCGCAGGTGATTCCATTCAAGCTGAAGATCAAGATTATCAATTCCTAATGCATCAATATATTTTACTCCTGTTTGCAAACCGTATTTATTCCCCCAATATCCGTCG
>JACCZZ010000238.1 GCA_013695715.1 Chitinophagales bacterium
CCACTCAACCCTCCGACAAGCTCAGGGGACACCCTACGTAAAGGGTATGTTGTGCTTTTCGACAAGCTCAGGGCAGGGTTTTTGCAATTTCTTCCATGCACCTGTTCATTTAAATTATCGATAACCCGTACACTATATCCTTTCTCCAAAAGCTCATCTGCTAAATGCGATCCTATAAAGCCGGCACCACCGGTTATCAGTACTTTTTTATTCATGAAACACAATATTTTTTATAGTGCAGATTAGAAAATGATACTGCATGCTTAGAAAGTTTCAGACAGTTATTACAGTATGCCTTATTGGAAATGTAATGTAAGAGGAACATGTTTTCCCCCTGTTATAATTTTCATTTTATCTTTTAATTATTAATTAAGGATAGCACCACGAATTTAAATTTTACTAATATTAAATTTCAAATGTTATTTATCAAGAACGGGAGGGTAAAGAAACCTTTTAAGAAGTACGTGATAAAAAACTCTTCTTGTTTTTGTCTAAATTATTACTTGTGAAATGTTATCACCAAAGTAATGAATGAATAACAATTTCCTTTTCTTACAAGCTGTTTTGAATATGATTTGAAACGATACTTCGACAAGCTCAGTAGACCTCCGCAGACCTATTACATCATGCTTTAATGCTGGCCTGTTGAAGAATGTTTGCAGCTTTCCAGTATTTCATCTGCATAAGTTCGGTCATTACTCAGCCGCGGAACTTTATTTTGTCCGCCGAGTTTACCTTTCGATTTCAGCCAATTATAAAAGGTATATGGTGGAAGAATAATAATGGCGGGATGCAGCAAAGCCAGATCATGTGATCTCTTCGCGTCATAATCTGAGTTTAAGGCACGTAAGCATTTGTCCAATATCATGGTGAACTCGTTGAGATCCAGTGGCGGTTTAGAAAATTCAATAAGCCATTCATGCCTGCCACGATGCTGGGTAGTTAGATAGATGGGGGCAACAGTATAATCATTTACTACTGCACCTGTTTGACGACATGCCTCCTCCAGAGCCTTGTCTGTATTTTCTACAATTACCTCTTCACCAAATGCATTGATGTAATGTTTTAATCTTCCTGTCACCTGTATTTTATAAGGCCTCACAGATGTGAATCGGATGGTATCGCCAACTACATATCGCCACAGACCTCCATTAGTAGAAATCACAATTGCATAATTTTCTTCAGGAATCACCTCATGGAGAAAAACGGTCTCAGGCTTATCTTTTCCAAACTCTGATGAGGGAATAAACTCATAGAATATTCCATTGTTTAAATGCAGCAATAGATCATCATCATTCAAGCCATATTGAAAGCCGAAAAATCCCTCCGAAGCATTGTATGTTTCATAATAAAAGATCTTGTCTGATCTTATCAGTGATTTAAATTCTTCCCGGTAGGGCTTAAAACTTACGCCCCCATGAATGTATAATTCAAGGTTAGGCCAGATGTCTGTAAGATTATCCTTTCCCTTAATTTCAAACAGCCGCTTTATAAGCAACATGGTCCAGGTGGGAACGCCGGAGATATTCGTAACATCTTCATGAATTGTTGCGGTGGCCAGGGCCTCTAATTTTTTCTCCCAGTCATCCATCAACGCAATTGATAAATCAGGGGTGCGATACCATTGCGCAAAGAATGACATGTTCTGCAACAACACTGCGGAGAGATCCCCAAAAAGTGAATTTTTATTTAATGGATTAATCTGGTGGCTTCCCCCGACGATGAGGCCTTTGCCGGTAAAAAGCTTCGTATCCGGATTGGAGCTGCAGTAAGCTGAAAGCAGATCTATAGCACCGCGATAATGACAGTCTTCTATAGATTCCGCTGTCATTGGGATGAATTTGCTTTTATCAGAGGTAGTGCCTGAAGATTTTGAAAACCATTTTACAGGGGTGTTCCACAAGATATTTTGCTCGCCATCCATAATTCGCTGAATGTATGGCTTCAATGATTCATAATCCTGTAGAGGGATGCGATTGCGGAAATCATCAGCATATCGGATGGAAGCAAAGTCATAAGTTTTTCCCCATTCTGTATCTTTTGCTTGTTGCACCAGGTATTGAAATACCTTCTGCTGTGCATCCAATGGATATTCCCTCCAGGCTTCGATCTGACTGATCCGCTGGCGAAGAAACCACTGTACTATGGGAGAAAATACAAACACTCTTTAAGCTGCGGAGGCGCTTTTTAAAATTTTTTATCCAAAGAGAAACAAGATAAAGGAAATCATAAACAACAGCCTCTCATAAAGATTCTTAAACTATTCCACCAATCAGTTCACAAGATTTTTCCTGCGCAGCTCAAAATTCCTTCCCAGGTAAACTTTACGCACCTGTTCATCAGCGGCTAATTCTTCGGCAGAGCCCTGCTTTAGAATTCTGCCTTCAAAAAGTAAATATGCGCGATCGGTGATGGAAAGCGTTTCCTGAACATTGTGGTCGGTGATGAGGATGCCGATATTTTTAAATTTCAGCTTAGCCACTATCATCTGAATATCCTCTACTGCAATGGGGTCAATTCCGGCAAAGGGTTCATCGAGCAAGATGAATTTCGGATCTACTGCAAGTGCACGGGCTATCTCTGTTCTTCTTCTTTCCCCACCAGATAAGAGGTCACCGCGATTTTTCCGTACCTGCTCAAGACCAAACTCCTCTAGCAGAGATTCCAGCTTCTCACGTTGCTGCTGTCTGCTCAGCTTCGTCATCTCTAACACTGCCGATATGTTGTCTTCTACAGTTAGCTTGCGAAAGATTGAAGCTTCCTGTGGCAGGTAGCCGATGCCCTCTTTTGCACGCTTGTACATCGGTTGATTGGTGATGTCGAGCTGATCGAGAAAAATTTTTCCCTCATCAGGCCTTACAAGCCCTACAGTCATATAAAAGGTTGTAGTTTTTCCCGCTCCGTTCGGGCCAAGCAAACCCACGATCTCGCCCTGCCCTACATAGACAGAGACATGATCTACTACGCGCCTGCTGCGATACGATTTTACTAAGTTTTCTGTGCGAAGGATCATGGTGAAGCAAAGGTATAGAATGGGGGTCAGTCTCCAAGCATCATTTCTGGGTTGTCATGGTGAGCATAGTTTATACTGAGCTGGCGAAGTAAACTATTAAGCGCGGGCAAATAAAGGGGTAATAATGCGGGCTGTCATGGAGCATAGCCTACCAGCGTGGGGGCGAGTTGTCATGGTGAGTTTATCGAACCATTAAGCGTGAGCCTATACTGGGTTGTCATGGTGAGTCAGCCTTGCCCTGAGCTTAGTTCGACAGGCTCACTACAAGTTATCGAAGGGAACCATTAAGCGGAGGAATTATGGGTTGTCATGGTGAGCTAGCCTGCCCTGAGTTTAGATCGACAGGCTCACTACAAGTTATCGAAGGGAACCATTAAGCGGAGGAATTTTTATTCTCATTATTCATTGTTTCGTTGGCATTGACCCGCGCTTAATGGTTCGATAAACTCACCATGAC
>JACCZZ010000259.1 GCA_013695715.1 Chitinophagales bacterium
TATTGAAAGGCCAAGATTCACCTCTTTAGCTTTTGATTGTGTCATAAATAATATCTGCGGAATGAGGTCAAGCTTGTCTGAAACTCCCAAGCGAACGCCACCATGACCGGCAATGCGCATGTTTAACTTATTATCGCTTCCAAGAAAAGATTCTTTGGGAGAAAGAAGATGAAAAAGCGAACCGCCTAAGAATATATCAGAGTTTCTGCCAACTATATACGATAAATAAAGTCCTGCATTAAGATCAACATATCCAATCTTATCATTAAAATTTTCCCCATTAGATAAAGTAGGATCGAAGTCCTGTCCGTTGAATTGGGTTTCAAAAAATACCTTAGTAAAATCGAGCCGTTTTTGAACATATGCTGGCTGAATGCCTATTGACAGATTAAGCTTTCTGCTTGCTGATAAAGGTCGTTGATATGCTATAGACCCTGCAATGGTGAGGTTGGTAAGATCGCCAGCCCCAGCTTTATCATTGAGTACCAAAGCACCCACAGATAAAGTTCCGGTTTTTACGATACGCTGCAATACATTGTTAATATCGAAAGAGATAGAAGGTGTCTGATATGGATTTGCGCTTACACTTTTCCATTGATTCCTATACATTACACCAACCCTATAATTGCAATCATTCACCCCAGTTAGTGCCGGATTTAAGGTCAACGGAGATGCATAGAATTGTGAATAGTGAATATCCTGAGCCATACCTGCTATAGCGAATAGCACCAGAGAAAAAAGAATTGTAAATGTTTTTATCATTTGCTTATGATGTTTGTCAATAAGAAACAAAAAATTGAAATCAAAATATTACTAAAACTTAAAAGCTAAGTACTTAAATCAACATTTAAACAGCTTCCATTAAATCATTAATCTATTTCGTAATTCAGATAAATGTAGATAAATATTATTATCGCAATAGAAGAAAATTTCCATGCTTGCTAAAAGGCTGACCATTTCCATCTTTTCCATCAATAGAATAAACATAAGTACCTATCTCTGCATTTTTACCCTGTATTTTTCCATTCCATCCATCATTAATGTTTGTGGTAAGAAATACAGGATTTCCCCATCTATCAAAGACTTTAAATGAATTAAGTTCTATTGGCCCCCTCACTATAATTGTTAACTCTTCATTTAATCCATCACCGTTTGGTGTAAAAGCATTCGGCATTGCAACAAGTGTTTCAAATAATACATCCACCTTAGTTGATTCAGTAAAAAGGCAACCCTCTGAAGTTGTGATTACCACATAGTATGTAGTAGATGTATCAGGTAAAGCAATTGGATTATAAATATTAGGATCTGAAAGATTATAATCAGGTTGCCATGAGTATGAGGAGCCTACACCCGCATGAGCAAATAATTGTGCGCTTTCTCCAATGTAAATTTCATAAGGCTGATTTATAGTTATTACCGGATCGGAAAATACCTCCACTGTAACTTCAACGACATCGCTGCAATTATAAATATTGCTCACTGTTACCGTGTAGGTGGTGGTTGCTTCGGGTGTTACTAATGGAGAAGCAGTCTCATCAAAATTAAGATACGTTGCCGGCTCCCATTTATAGAAATCACCTCCGGCTGCCCAAAGCTGGACAGGCTTGCCTGGACATACTGCTGTATCAGAGCCCGCTGTACCTACGAGATTCGGTACTACATTTACAAGGATGGTATCATTATCCTGACACAGGGGATTTGTTCCAATAGCTGTAACGATATAGTTGGTAGTTACTGTTGGAAATGCAAGCGGATTAGCAATTGTAGGATCACTTAATCCTCCTGATGGTGTCCAGGTGTAAGAAGTTCCTCCAACAGCCAATAACGACAAAGTATCTCCATTACATAGGTTCTGATCATCCCCTGCAAAAGGATCAACTGCGGTTATTGACACAGACACTGTATCATAATTCGTACAGTTTCCGAGTGTAACCCCCACTACGTAGGCGGTAGAGAATGGCGGAAATCCGACCGTATTGCTGCATGTATCACATATCAGGTAAGCAGATGGTTGCCAGTTGTATTGATAAAAAGGGCTATAAGTTACATTGAGCATCAGTGAATCCTGCTCACAGATGGTGGTATCGGCGGAAACTTCAAAAGGAAAGTCATCCACTATGTTCATCTCAAAACTATCGGCTATGAGACCCGTGCAGGGATCAAGCGTATAGATGATTACTGTTTCATTTCCTTCTGTAAGGCCATCAGCAAATGCTCCTATAAAAATGGATTGTGAAGAATCGCCAGGCACGAATGAGAGTGTATCTGCTAAAGCAGTGTAGTCTACTCCTGAAGTGGCAGTACCACCAATTAAAAGGGGCAGTTGAACAGTATCGGTAGTGAAGTTTTCAAGAAAAATATTAATTACTCCTGGTTGACAGCCTTCCACAATTGAAAGGGCAGAGTCAAAAGGATTTACAAAATTCACTAATGAGTCGGAAGATATACTAACAGCATATTGTTCAAGAAACCCTGCCTCTATGAATACTCCGGAATCCCAAGCGGCATCTACGGCATCAGCAATTGCAAAAGTGAGATGATAAGTTTGACCAGGAATAACCCCAATCTTCGCTTCAAGAACTGTTGTAAAGCCATCAAATTCAATAGTAGTGCTATTGGAATTAGTAGGGCAATTATACGTGGCGTTACATAGATAATTTAATGGATCATTGCATACATAGTATGCCCCGTTTCCTGAGGTACAATTCACATTGGCTTGAGTTACTGGCAGACCACCGGGCAAAGTTGCGAGATTGACTAAGCCAGTGATTCCTGGACCACTGATCCAAAGTCCAAACACATCGTTATAAAAAGATCCAACATATTCCATATATTCCTCAGATCCAAAGACATAATTGAATTTCAATGTATCAGTATTTAACATTACATCAAAATCAAGAACAGCAGCATCCAGGGTAGTTTGACCGCTGAGGGTAGTTAAAGGAGGATATGCACCACATCCGTTATCAGTAGTTTGAGAACCAATTAAGTTTGGTCCTACGGCAAAGTTTACGTTTCCTGATGAAATTAATACACCGCTATCTATGCCTAAGTTCGTATTCAGAGCTGTGAAGAATCCCGCTGAATTTCCACAACTTGAAAAGGTAATATTAGAGGCAGAGCTTCCACAACCTAAAAGACTAGTTACAATCTCCTCTGCTGTTACAGGTGAGGTGACTATTAACTGAGCTTTTATACTTTGAGATGAAAGAATGATAAAACTGAGGATATAAAAAAAGATTCTGTAGCTGTAAATTTTTATCATCTTACTTAATTATTTATATTTTCTGGGTAAGGTACGGTTTTAGGGAGGTCATAATTTGGATGATGAAATTAAGTCCTTTATGTCAAAGAAAAAAATTTCATCCTAAAATTATTTATCGCAACAGTGAAACACTTCCCTGTCTATTAATTTTAGTTCCAACTGCATCTCTTCCTTCAACAA
>JACCZZ010000268.1 GCA_013695715.1 Chitinophagales bacterium
GAGGCATATACGGAGAAAAAAGAGCTTTCTCATCTAAATTATATTTATCAGAACAATGACTCTCAGGCGTTTGAAAACTCAGCTACAATAAAGGCTATTGACAAGGAATATCACAGGAAAATTTATATGATTATTGGTGAAGGATCAGTCTTTCTAATAATTTTATTGGTAGTCACCCTTAAGATGAACCAAAGTCTGCAACGTGAGTACAAGATGCACCTTCAGCAAAAAAATTTCCTTTTATCAATTACACATGAATTACGATCTCCCATAGCATCCTCAAAAATATCGCTGCAAACTTTGGAAAAGCGAAAAAATCTTGCGAGAGACAAGATTGATCTTTTGCTGAGTAATTCTATTAATGACATGGATCGGTTACAATCATTGGTTGAAAATCTTCTGCTGGCTGCAAAAATCGAGGGGCATTCATTTCAAATTGGGAAGGACACATGCAACTTAAGTGAGATCACGAGCTCTGTTATATCTAAAATTAGGGAGACTAATGAGGGCAGCCGTATTTTTGAAACTGATATAAAACCCAATATTTTTGTATTGGGAGATCAGATGGCATTAACAAGTGTTATCACTAATCTTATTGAGAATGCAATCAAATATTCCGTTGAAGCATCCGCAATCAAAGTCTCTTTACGTGAACAAGTAAAAGATATAATCATCAAGATTGCAGATAACGGGTTTGGCATTCCTGATAAGGAAAAGAAAAAAATATTTAAGAAATTTTACCGCCTTGGTCAGGAAGAAACCCGCCAAACAAAAGGAACAGGTTTGGGCTTATACATTGTACACCGTATTTTATCATTGCATAAGGGAAAGGTAAGCGTAAGAGATAATTTACCATGCGGGTCAATTTTTGAGGTAGTGCTTCCGAAAACAGCATAAAGATTATCAAACGTTAAACACCTGTTAAATGGCCACTTCTGCATCATTTTCGCATCAACCTACTGCCTATCAAAATATGGCACAGCCAAGAATTCTTATTGTTGAAGATGAAGAGAATTTACTGGCTGCTATTAAGATGAATTTAGAATTAGAGGGTTATGAAGTAGTAACCGCAATATCAGGCCCTGAAGCCTTGAAAAAATTTGGACAGCAACGCTTCAACCTGGTGATCTTAGATATAATGCTTCCTGCCTTGAATGGTTATGAGGTCTGCCAGACAATTCGGGTAAATAATAGCGAAACTCCTATTCTTTTTCTTACCGCTAAAGATACCAGTGAAGATAAGGTAATGGGATTGAAGATGGGTGCAGATGATTATCTGACGAAACCTTTCAACCTCGAGGAGTTGTTGCTGAGGGTGAAAGTGCTTGTACGGCACAGTATGAAGGGAACATCAGATGAAAAAAACACCCATGTCTTTCGCTTTGAAGGCAATGAAATAGATTTTATCACTTTCACTGCAAAAACCAAACACAACAACGCAATTCAACTTACTAAACGCGAGGCCGCGCTGCTAAAACTTCTTATTGAGCGCAAAAACGAGGTAGTATCCAGGAAGCAGATCCTTCAAACTGTATGGGGCTACGATGTTTTTCCTTCTACCAGAACCATTGATAATTTTATATTAACATTTCGTAAATATTTCGAAGATGATTCAAGGAATCCCCGGTATTTTCACTCCATCAGAGGCATAGGGTATAAATTTACTGACCACTAACAATTTAGTGTTATCTATTGTGGCCCTCCAGCAATCAACATAATAATCATTATTTTTAAGGCTTATAGCTGGTAACTCATTTAGTTAGAACCAACACTATCATTTTTCGCAAAGTGAACAGATTGAAACTCACTTCATCTAAATAATTAAGGTTGGTAATCGTTCATTCGACAGTATTGTTAGGATAGTTGCTTTCGCAATCCGGTTCACGTTATACCATACACCTTTGAAATTTGCGACTCGCCATAGAATCTGTTTAATTGCTTTTGGCTTGGTTATAGGAATTCAGCCGCTATTTTCTCAACAATTGAGTAACGTAAGAATTAAGATATACGCGTTAGCCAATGATACAATTCAGATTGACACAGTAAGCATAATACCCGGATCGTTAAATCTTAAAGATGCAGCCACCAAAGAAAATATTTCATCAGAAGATTTCAGTTTGAATGCACTTCATTCACTGCTTATCTGGAGAGGGAAAGCCAGGCCAGACAGCATCCTTGCTGAATATAAGGTGCTTCCTTATTCCTTAACTAAAAGCATCTATCATAAAGATTACTCCCAACTTAATAAGCGTGACAGCTTAAGCCGCCTCCCCATCATATATTCATTGCAGGAATTAAATCCAAACGGCACCCTGGACCTTGGAGGTGTAGATTATAACGGGAGCTTTTCAAGAGGAATAACTTTTGGAAACAACCAGGATTTGGTAGTGAACTCAAACTTTAACCTGCAATTACAGGGAAAGTTAGCTGGCGATGTAGAAGTGCTCGCCGCATTGTCAGATAATAATATACCCATACAGCCAGAGGGAAACACACAGCAGCTACAGGAATTTGATAAGGTTTTCATTCAACTAAAAAAGAGCAGATCAACATTGGTGGTCGGGGATTATGAGTTATCTAAGCCGGAAGGATATTTTATGAATTTTTATAAAAAGCTGCAAGGAGCAAGTTTTTTAACTACATCAGATACAAATAATGAGATACAATTAAAAAGTAATGCAAGTATTGCCGTTGCAAAAGGAAAGTATGCTAAAAATAATCTAATAGGTATAGAAGGCAACCAGGGACCTTATAGGCTTGTAGGAAATAATGGAGAGACTTATATCATAATTCTTGCGGGAACAGAACGCGTTTATATAGATGGAGAGATAATGGTGCGAGGCTCAGACCGTGACTACGTTATTGACTATAATGCCGGCGAAATTGTATTCACACCCAACAGGCTTATCACAAAAGATAAGCGCATATCGGTTGAGTTTCAGTATTCAGAAAAAGCTTATCTGCGTACGATCTTTTTTGCAGGCCAGCAGTTCTCTCATGATGCTTGGAAGGTGCGCGTAAATTTTTACTCTGAGCAAGATGCAAAAAATCAACCCGTTCAGCAGGAGCTGACAGATTCACAGCGGGTTGTTCTATCGGAAGCTGGTGACAGTATTCAGAAAGCTTATTATCAAAGTATAGATAGTGTGGGGTACACTCCTGATCGCGTATTGTACAAGAAAATAGATTCTATTGGTTATGATGTCTACGTATATTCTATCAATACCGATAGTGCTATTTACTCCCTCAACTTTTCTTATACTGGCTTAGGAAAAGGAAATTATGTGATTGCCAACAACCTTGTGAACGGACGTGTTTATAGATGGATAGCTCCGGTTGGGGGAATACCCCAAGGTGATTATGAGCCGGTAATTCCATTAATTGCCCCTCAGCGTACACAATTGCTTACAGTAGGAGTGGATTATAATATAAATGAGAATTCGTCAGTTTCATGGGAGGGTGGATTGTCGAACCAGGATATAAATACATTCTCATCGGCTGGGAATTCAGATAACAGCGGCGTTTCCTCTATTCTTTCTTACCAGCAGAAAATTATTTTGAATCATGATAGACAAATTGAAACGAACTTGTTTACAACGGCCAGGTATGAATTTACTGGCCAAAATTTTAAAGCAATTGAACGATACAGACCCGTTGAATTTGAGCGTGATTGGAACATTACCACCATACAGCCACCGGCTGATGAGCACCTGGCTTCTGTGAACTTAAACCTGCAGCGTAATGCAATCGGGAATCTCCAGTATGGTGCCTCTTTTTTCAATCGCTCAGGTATCTACACAGGAATTAATAATTCCTTAACCGGCAACTATAATCATCATGGATTTCAACTCACTTTTATTTCAAGCTATCTGCTCTCAGAAAACGATTTTCAAAAAACCAAATTTTTTAGGCC
>JACCZZ010000299.1 GCA_013695715.1 Chitinophagales bacterium
GCCTTATGCAGTGGGTTTGCGAGCATAAATAAAAAAGTCCGCCCTTTCTTAGAGCGGACTTTATCAGCCTCTTAATCATTATTCAGCGATTACTTAGCAACAATCAGTTTCGAAACAATAGGTGTTCCTTTACCTGCTTTAACAGAGATGAGATAAATGCCGGAAGACACGTCAGATAAATCAATAAGTTGGTTATGGGAACCTGCTGCTGCAAATCCGGATTGCAACGGACGAATATATCTTCCTGAAACATCTTGCAAGTCAATAGTTATGTCAGATGGTTCATTGATTCCAAATAAAACATGTACTCCATCACCGGTCGCAGGATTAGGAAAAATATTATGAACTGCTAGATTTTTAAAGTTGTCTTCAATGCCCACAGGAACATTTACAGTCACTTTGGCCCAGATTGCCCAATTTTGCGCTTCAAACCAACCATCAGTGCCAGGAGGGTTACCATAACCTACGACTGTGTTTGGGGTAATATCTGGAATTGGGGGTGGATATCGCATATAAGAGTTTTCGTACACACTTTTCGAATCTGTACCACCTAAACCATTATTCACTGAGCCGCCCAATATTGATGCAGTATCCATTTTTGAAGGATCTAAATAAATAAAGTTCAATCCTACCTTTTGGCCAGCCGTGGTTGTATATTGAGGTCCATACTGAAGAATCACTCCTGCGTCTGTACCCACCCAATTACCACTAGGAGAAATAGAAGTGTTTGAAACATCCATTTCTTCCCATAAAACCGTACTTGAAGCCGAAGGTGCACCAGTAGTATCCGTGGTAATAATTTGTAATTTCAAGGTGTCATCCTGACCACTATTATTTTCATGGGTTACGTAGGCATATACAGAATCTATAAGTAAGGTAGTACTGGAAGGAAACGCGTCGCTTAAACCTAATACTGTCCAATCTATCCACGTGCTTATCGGATCAGCAGGATCAGTATAACCAGCAATCTGGTCTAAAACAACACATGCAAAATTTAGGTTTGTATCAGAATTATCAAAATAAGTATTAAACTGCCATACATAAAACAGATCATCAAAATTTGCAGCACTATAATCTAAAAACAGATCGTAAGTCTCCCTCTGTGGATTAACAGATGAAGCAGCCTTCTTCTTGGCCATTACTTCCTGAAAGGCAATTTGATACGGAGAAAGATTTTTATAGGGCACCTGACACAACACATGTGTGGTAAAAAATACAAGTAGTGAAAAAAACAAGTAATTTTTTTTCATTGTCGTAGGTTTTTTAGATTTAGCGCAAGTTATATTTTTTCAAGGAAATTGATTCCTATCTATCGTGGAAAATTAGCAGTGGCTTGTGAATCTGTCTGCTGCCCGCTTCAATAACTACCTGGTAAATTCCATTCTTCACGGTTAAAAGATTCAAGTCTATTTGATGAATACCAGGTTGCAAAAAACCTGAATTTTCAGAAATAATCAATCTGCCGTAATTATCAAAGATCTTATAGCTGACTTTCTCAGCAGTAAGTAAATCAATCTTCAGGAATGCAAAGCCTGAGCTCGGATTTGGTATTAGCATAGTTGAACCAATACCTGCAGATTCTTCAATACCAATATTAAAGGGCAGATCCATTATGGGAAAAATTGCAAGGTCAATATCGAGTATCCATGAATTAAGAAGTGTATGCCAGGTGCCGTTTGACCATTGCTCCCACGACCAGCCACTAAATACACGGCAATCATCAAGTGTAGACATAACTGCAACAGTATCGCCACTTTGTTGTGGTAAAACGACACTCACGAAAAAAGAATTTGTCACATTAACAGGAGCAGGAAAGGTAAAGGTGGTACCAACACCATCTGCATTTACTGAAATCAGATTAACAGCATTTGATGTCATCAATAAATTCCCCGGGTTTACACCAGAAGAGTCTGCCTCGTATATTCGAACGAAAATGTCCGTGGGAGTTGCGCTTAATGTTTTAAGGCCAAAATAAACAATGGTACCGGTGATGGTTGCCGGGGTTGCAATTCCCATCTCAGATAAATTATAGAACTGTGCTTTTTCAAGATCACCATAGTCGTTATTTCCCGATACATAACCTGAATCAGCATTATACACTCCTGTAAAACATCCATATCCACCCTCATTTTGAGAGACAAAACTTGCAGGTTTTAAAGTATCGAGATAGTCACGTTCAGTAACAAGCAATTCGTTTTTTATGGCAAGATTTTCAAATGCACCATAAGGTCTCTGACTCCATGAGGTTTTAGCTGCTAATAGCAAAAAAGATATGAATACAACACGTACCATTTTAAAATTTTGGTAAAAATAGCTGAATTAGTGCCATGGATCTTTTGGGATAGACATATCACTCTATCTCCTTAAGTGAAGCTTTTTGTGAAACTGATTTTTTAGGTTTACTCCT
>JACCZZ010000047.1 GCA_013695715.1 Chitinophagales bacterium
ACTCTGAGTCCGATGCATTCAGTTCATGCGCAGGTGGAACTTTGCCTTCAAAATAATTTTGTGTGAGCACCAGCGTACGGTTCACAAAATTTCCAAAGATTGCAACCAACTCATTATTTATCCGAGCTTGGTAATCTTTCCATGAGAAATCACTATCCTTAGTTTCTGGAAGAATAGAAGTAAGCACATAGCGTAGCTCATCGTTTTTGCCTGGTAATTCCTCTAAATATTCATGCAGCCAAACAGCCCAGTTGCGTGAGGTTGAAAGCTTTTCACCTTCAAGGTTTAAAAACTCATTTGCTGGTACGTTGTCGGGTACAATGTATTCGCCATGCGCATGAAGGATCGCCGGAAAGATGATACAGTGAAAGACGATGTTGTCTTTCCCAATAAAATGGATAAGCCTTGTTTCTTTATCTTTCCAATATAGCTCCCAATTCGCTGGTGCAGAATCTTCGTTCACAGCATCACCACCTATTTTGGTATTTGACTTATTCTGGAAATATTCTTTTGTTGAGCTGATATAACCAATAGGAGCATCAAACCAAACATATAGCACTTTACCTTCTGTTCCTGGGAGAGGCACCTTCACTCCCCACTCAAGATCGCGTGTCATTGCACGGGGCTGCAATCCATTGTCAAGCCATGATTTACATTGACCGTAAACATTCGCTTTCCAATCATTTTTGTGGTCTTCAAGTATCCATTGTCGCAACCATGGTTCATAATTCTGCAATGGCAGATACCAGTGTCTTGTTTCCCTCAGAACAGGAGGCTTGCCGCTTAACGCTGAAAGCGGATTAATCAAGTCTTTTGGAGATAAGCTCGTACCGCAGCGTTCGCATTGATCTCCATAGGCTTTTTCATAGCCACAATTCGGGCAGGTGCCCTGGATATAGCGATCTGCTAAAAACATTTTTTCCTGCTCATCATAATATTGAAGAGATGTTTCTTCTAAAAGATATTTATTGTGAAAGAGATCAAGAAAAATCTCCTGAGCTGTTTGATGATGAATTTGATTTGAGGTGCGAGAATAAATATCGAAGGAGATGCCGAACTTTTCAAAGCTGTCTTTCATTAAATGATGATACTTATCTACAAACTGTTGTGGTGGAATGCCTTCTCGGCGCGCACCAAGTGTAATGGGAACTCCATGTTCATCTGAACCACAAATGAAAAGCACATCATTATCACGAAGCCTTCGGTAGCGAACATAAATGTCTGCAGGAAGATATGCTCCGGCAAGATGGCCGAGATGAATGCCGCCATTAGCATATGGTAAAGCCGCCGTGACAGTATATCTTTTTGGTTTTTGCATTATAATGAATCAGCCGCTAAAAATCTAAATAAATACTGTAACCAAGAATGAATTCTCAATTATACCACCAAATAACAACTACTTTCATAGACTTGCAGATTTGGTGATGAGTAAGTAAACTTTAAGATTAATGCAGATTTAGCCTACGGTTTCTCAATTTTCAATATTAAGTCCTAATATATTCCACTTTGAAAAAAGTTAATGAATTACAATAAGTTACCATTTCTAAAAGCAGGAGATAAGGTTGGCATTACAGCAACTGCCCGTAAAATAACCTATCGGGAAATTGAAGCTTCAGTTATTATGCTAAAGAGCTGGGGTTTAATGCCCGAGATAGCACATACTATAGATGCTGAATATTTTCAATTCGCCGGTAATGATCGTTTGCGCACTGCTGCTTTCCAAAATATGCTTGATGATGCGTCAATAAAGGCTATTCTGTTTGCCAGGGGAGGCTATGGAACGTCACGTATTATTTATGCTGTTGACTGGAATAATTTTATACAACATCCGAAGTGGCTCTGCGGCTTCAGCGATATCACTGTAATTCAATCTCATTTATTGTCAAATTATAATGTGCCTTCTGTGCATTCTTTAATGGCAATAAATTTTGCGACAGCAACATCAGAATCTATAGAATCGTTAAGAAGTATTTTATTTGGAGATGAAATTTTATATAAAGTTCCTCCACATGCTCTAAACCGGAATGGAGTAGCAAATGGAATCCTTTGTGGCGGAAACCTATCTGTTCTACAGGGCTTAGTTGGAACACCGTCCGACATTGATACAAAAGATAAA
This sequence comes from Chitinophagales bacterium, assembly GCA_013695715.1. GTDB lineage: Bacteria > Bacteroidota > Bacteroidia > Chitinophagales > UBA10324 > JACCZZ01. The sequence goes on from JACCZZ010000047.1 coordinate 2,117, forward strand.
ATTCTTTTCTTAGAAGATATTGATGAACATCTTTACCATATTGATCGAATGATGGTAAGCTTGAAAAGGTCTGGCAAGCTCAATAATCTTGCAGGTTTGGTAGTAGGAAAGTTCACTGACATGAAAAATAAAGATGAAAACAATCCTTTCGGGAAATCAGCATACGAGATTATTGCTGAGCATGTGGCTGAATATGATTACCCAATCTGTTTTGACTTTCCTGCTGGTCATGAATGTGACAATCGCGCATTAATAATAGGAGCGGAGTGGCAGATGAAAGTTAATGATGATGTTGAAATATTACAGCTCTGAAAAACGGTCCTTTAACAAATTCTATTCAGTTATGACATATCATAGCTTGCTTTCAAGACCAGGAGAACACCATCTGAAAGATCGGAAACATCATTTACAATAAGTTTATGGGTGATCCTTTCACTGCCGAAGTTTTTTGAGGAGATGAATTCCTTGTTTTTACCTTTTTTTACTGCAGCCTCAGGCACACCGATAGCCATTCCGCTTTTAGTTGTTTTTAAAATTGCGAATTGCTGGTTATGGATCAATGATAAATAGGTCTTGTTTACTACAATCTTGTGTGTTCCCCACATTTTCAAAGCTGCCGTAATCTTGTCATAAATGGGTTTTTGATAATCCTTATCTCCGTAAAAATGCGATTTCATCAGGTGTGCTTCGTCGTAGTCAGCCTTGCCCTCATTCATCAATTTAGTTATTGTAGTGGCCTGACCATTACTAAGCGCATGGTTGCTTTTCAACCATTCAACCTGATCCTTTCGCTCTTCCTGCCCTGACCTTAATACAAGATTCATCCATTGCTGCAAGGTTTTACCTGTATTTTTCTGAAGATTCTGTGCGATGACTTCGTACATTTCAGCAGGCGCTTTTTGCATAATTACTGTTTGCTGGTAAACATATCCGATGCTGAAATTAAAGCTTAATACTTCAGAAACATATTAAAGTACCAAGATTGTTATATGCTTGAAATATACTATGCTCAATAACATAGAAGATGGTGATTCAAAATTTTAAAACTTGTTGATTGTGAAGCCTTTAGTTTCATATTAAGATTCATATGAATCATTTATTCTGCATGTATTTAATACGGCTGTAAATGTCTCTAAAATATGGTTCAGTCGCATTTTGCGAAATTTTGGAAGCAAAATAAATTTGTAGACCTTCGCGCATTATTTTTTTAATGAGCGACATAAAAGAACTGAAGGAACTGCTTTCAGTTCCACACAAAATTGTTATAACTACTCACCAGCGTCCTGATGGTGATGCAATGGGTTCTTCTCTGGCGTTATATCATTATCTGAAACAGAATAATCATGATACCACTGTAATTTTACCTACAGAGTATCCTGCTTTCTTAGGCTGGATGCCTGGAAATGCTTCAGTAGTGATCTATGAAAAGGAGCCGAAAAAATGCGCTCTTCTTGTTGAAGAATCAGAAATAATTTTTTGCGCCGATTTTAATAAGCTTGATCGGCTGGATGAGCTCGGCAAAATCATTGAAGCTTCCCCATCTGTTAAGGTTTTGATAGATCATCACCTTGAGCCAAATGATTTCGCCACTTTCAGTTTTTGGAGCACGCTGGCATGTTCTACAGCCGAGCTAGTGTTTGATTTTATTATTAGAATGGGGGATAGAAAACTACTCAATAAAGAGATTGCTACCTGTATTTATACTGGAATTCTAACAGACACAGACCGCTTTCGAATACCTACTACATCACCCATTGTACACAGGATTGCTGCCGAGTTGCTTGAGCTCGGTATCAATCATACAATGATATATGAGGAAGTATACGAAACCTTTACCGAAAACCGGCTTCGTTTTTTTGGTTTTTGCATCCGAGAAAAAATGCAGATCAACAAAGATTTAAAAACTGGAATTATTTCACTGGAAACAGAAGACCTGAAGAGATTTTATATACAGACTGGAGATACTGAGGGGCTTGTTAATTATCCTCTTTGGATAAAAGGGATCCGGCTCTCCGTGCTGATCATTCAGCGGCCTGATGGTGTAAAATTGTCATTTCGTTCAAAAGGTGATTTTGATGTGAATGAATTGGCAAACAAAAATTTCCGTGGTGGTGGACACAGGAATGCTGCCGGAGGAAAATCAATGCTCTCTGTGGCTGAAACACGCGAACAATTAATCAGTATCTTAGCGCCCCTTAAAAAACAATTGAACCCTTGAATAGCTTCAAACCTACTTTTTTCTTATATTTTGCTATTTTCTTACTTGTTGTAGCTTCAAATTCCTGTAAGCAGGAGGAGTATAAAAAAACTCCTAATGATCTTCAATACAGAATAATTGTTGATAACAAAGAAGGAGAAGCTCAGCCTGGGCAAGTGATGAAGTACAATGTCTATTGGCGCACAGATAGTGACTCTCTTTTTCTCAGCACAAAAGAGCAAAACACTCCTATATACAGTAAAGTGGATAAGCCTAAATTTAAAGGTGATCCTCTCGAGATTTTAACCATGCTTGGTAAGGGTGACAGTGCGTCCTGTTATCTGCCTGCCGATCTTGTATTTCGTGGCTCACCTCCTCCCTTTCTTCATCATGGCGATTTTATGAAATTGGATTTCCATGTGCTTGATGTGATGTCAGAGGAAGAATATAATCAGCTCATGAATTTAAAATCTGCCGATCAACTGTCAATTGAGCAACAGACCATTGAATCTTATTTATCAAAAAATAGTCTTAAAGGGGAAAAAACACCTTCAGGTCTATACGTGATAGTGGAAGATTTAGGAAAGGGGAAGCAGCCAATGCCGGGTAATACAGTAAAGGTGAATTACTCCGGAATGTTGCTCGATGGTACAAAATTCGATTCATCACTTGACCCTGGCCGTGAGCCATTTGAGTTTAAGATTGGCGCTGGCCAGGTGATTAAGGGATGGGATGAGGGCATTCCTCATTTTAAAGAAGGGGGCAAGGGGAAACTTATTGTGCCATCTGGTTTGGCTTATGGGGATCGCGGCGCAGGAGAAAAAATTCCACCTCATGCTCCACTGGTGTTCGACATTCAATTGCTGGAAGTAACAGAATAGGTAACTACATAATTTTAGACAGCTTTATATAATTTTTAACTTGATCCTTGAAAAAATAAAGATGAAATCAAAGAATATATATACCCTGATAATATTTCTTAGTATATGCTCGGCATCCTTTGCGCAACCTGTAAGTACTGAAGGTTTTTCAAAAACCAGTGGTGGATTATATTATAAGCTCATTGTAGATAATAAGAAGACGAAGGGCAGATTAGGTGATGTCATAAAGATGAATCTTATATATATGACTCAGAGGGATTCGGTGCTTTTTTCTACTTATGAAGAAGAAATGGGTCCGGTGCAATTCACCATAAACCCACCGACTTTCCATGGCGATCCAATGGGGGGGTTTGCATTGCTTGGCGAAGGAGACAGTGCTCTATTTCTTATGCCTGTGGATTCGGCATATCAAAACCAGGAGATGCCTGCTTTTGCAAAAAACGGCGAATACATAAAAATTCGCGTAAACGTTTTATCACTTATGACTAAAGAAGATTTTGAAAATAAAAAACAAACCGAGATGAATGTTCAAAATGAAAAAGAATTTTCTGCAATTGACAGCTACCTTGTTAAGAAAGGATTGCAAGCGCAGAAGACAGCCTCTGGTCTATATTATATAATAGAAAAGCAGGGAGATGGCCTAAAAGCCGAAGCAGGTAAAACTGTTACCGTAAACTATACCGGAAAGCTGATGGATGGCAAAGTCTTTGACTCTTCCCTGAATCCAGGACGCACCCCCTTTGATTTCAAGCTTGGAGCAGGGCAGGTGATTAAAGGGTGGGATGAGGGCATTGCTCTTTTTAAGGTGGGTGGAAAAGGAACATTAATCATTCCCTCTACCCTTGGTTACGGATCGCGCGCCTCGCAGCAAATTCCTGCAAACAGCCCCCTAATCTTTGATATCGAGCTATTGAGTGTTAAATAGCTTAAGCTTAGCACCTTTCCAGCATACATTTCATGGATATATTCTGCAATGTAAGCATGGAACTTCGCTGAGGTTGTGAATGGAAGCATTATAAGCAGAGAGGTAATAATGCTCCATATCTGGAATGAACTAATTTATTCTCGCTCTTTTCAGATCAAGGAGATTCATAGGATTGTTTGGAACTCCGGAAACATTGTTTTGCACGAATCTGATCACCTGGTCATAATAGAGCGGAACCACAGGTGCTTCTTCCATTATCAGGCTATCCATGCGCGTATATAAATCATTCCGCATTGAATCATCAATGATTGTAAAGGCGGTTTCGTACATTTTGTCAAACCTTTCATTTTTAAAACGTGTATAGTTGGGAGGCGCATCGTAACCGCTGTAAAACAAGGCAAGAAAATTTTCTGCATCGGGATAATCACCAATCCATGAGGCACGAAAACATTTTGCATTTCCTTTAATCATCTGCTCATTTAATGCCTTGCCCTGCATCGTTTCTAATGATGCATTTATACCTACCTGCTTTAACTCATTCACTACATAATTACAAATAACCTCTGCACTTGAACTGCAAAAAAGCCGGATAGGAGGCAATGCGTTACCTGCCTCATAACCGGCCTGGCGAATAAGGTCTCTGGATTTCTGCGGATCGTAATGATACCTTTGCACTTTGCGTACATCATAAGCTGCCAGTCCCTTTGGTACAAATCCATTCCATGCAGGCACGCCGATATTATTTCTCAGGTATAACATCATCTTGTCTTTATCTATTCCATAACTGATCGCCTGTCTGATTTCTTTCTTCAGTAAGGGATTGTTTTTCGAGGTATCAGATAAATTAAATCCTATGTATTCAGTATTCAGATAAACGGATTTTTGCACTTTTAATAACTTCGCATATTTAGGCTGCAGTTCGCCGTCTTTTGTAAGGAGGTCATCTTTGAAACTTGGATCTATATCAGAGATGAAATCATATTCTTTCTGACGAAATTTTAAAAACTCGGTGGCCTTACTGTCAATGAAGGTAATTCGCACACCATCAACATAAGGCAAACGCCTCTGCTGTTCATCCATCTCAAAGTATTTTTTATTTTTAAAAAATAAGAGCACCGACCCCTCTTTCCACACCTTTAATTGGAATGGGCCCGTGCCTACCGGATGTGTTCTGAAATTTTTCCCCAGATGTGCAACAATTTCTTTAGGAACAACGCTGCAATACTGCATGGTAAGAATTCCTTCCAAAGGTGGAAAAGCGCGTTTCAGGTGTATTTGAAATGTAGTATCATCAACAGCTTTGAAAGGAGTTATTGAATCTACTTTATCATTAAAGATCCAGGAGCCCTTAGAAGCTACAGCAGGGTCAATGAGGCGATGAAAACTATAGACGAAATCTTCTGCTACTACGCGCCTGCCTTTCCCATTTTGAAATAAAGAATCGTCATGAAAGAAAACATCATTCCTCAGGTGAAATGTATAGGTTTTTCCATCTTTGGAAATCTCCCAGTTCTTAGCGATGCATGGAAGAATGTGTAGAACGCTGTCTACCTGCACCAACCCATTGAAGATCATATTTACTCCCCAGATATTCGATTGGGTACTTGCAAATGCAGGATCGAGGGAGGTAATACCAGAGGCCTGGTTATAGCGAAATATCTTCAGATTTTCTTCTGGTGTCGAATTTCGGCAGGCTGTAGCAAACAATACAATTATCAGAAAAGTATATATGGCAAGACAAACACGAGAAAAATTCAACTTTAAACATTTACTTTTTTGTAAAGGTGGAAAAAATTGGAATACCAATAATTCCTGGTGCTCGATTTAATATGGATTAATTATAAATCTCTCATAGCAGAATGCTTCGTCCTGTGAAATAGGATTAGTTTTTTGTGCATTAACTAATCTCTGTTTATAACTTTCCTTTTTCCTTCATTACACCTCTTTTGTTAATGATACCTTTGAAGCAACGTTTTAATAAACAATTGAAACCTACGTTGTACATGGGAAAAGTGATAGCCATTGCGAATCAAAAGGGCGGTGTGGGTAAAACAACTTCTGCCATTAATCTGGCTTCGTCGCTCGCCGTATTGGAATATAAAACTATTCTGATTGATGCCGATCCGCAGGCGAACGCAACATCAGGTATTGGCTTCGATCCTAAAAACATTACTACGAGCATTTATGAATGCCTGATTGGAGAACATAAGGTAAAGGATACTAT
>JACCZZ010000338.1 GCA_013695715.1 Chitinophagales bacterium
AGATTATTTCATCTTTGGCCATCGTCACATTGTTCTGGAATACAAGCTTACTGAAAGCAGCACATTCATCAATCTTGGAGATTGGGTCAGGTATAACAGCTATGCAGTATTCGATGGGAAGAACTTAGAATTAAAATACTTTACTGCCGAGTAGATGAAAATAATCAAAACACCATTATTGTTTCATCACCTTCACTGACATTGATTCTAATTTAGTTTTGAAAGTGAGCAGATAAATACCCGCCGGAAAATCATTCACATTAATAATATAATAGTCGCCGGAGTAGCTCACTTTTTCTTCCCGAAGTATTTTTCCTGATAAGTCGGCGATCGTAATCACCGCTTGTTCATTCGAAGAAAATGGATAGTTGATAACAAGTTGATCAGAAGTGGGGTTCGGAAAAATTTTCAGGGTTGATACCTGATCAATTGAAGATGATGAAGTAGATACATCGTTAAGTAAGCGGGCAATTAAAAAATCAGGAACATAATGCCCCGTAATTAAAATCTTGTTATCCCAACTTAAATCCATATGAGGTGCATCGGTTTCTGGCACTATGGCAACTCCAAAATTTCCAAAAGTTGAATCAATTGAACCATCATTATTAAACCTCTTCACGTAAGGAGTTTGGGAAGCACCGACGTAAGCTATTATTTTACCATCTGGTAAACTCATTGCCACAGTTGTGTAGATATACGATGACACGGAATCCAGTGCTACTACACCATTAGTACCAAAGGAACTATCAATACTTCCATCTTCATTATGCCTGATCAAATACTCTTTAACAAGTGGAGCGTTCCAATTATTCACCACAGATATAATTTTGTTATCCATCCAAAAACAACCTCTCGTCTCTGTTGCAATGAAACTGATATATCCATTAATCCCGAAAGAGCTGTCTACATTTCCATCCTCTTTAAGTAATGTAATTCCAAGTGTTGCAATAGACGCAGAATCATAATGTAGAGATTCGAAAACTATCTTCCCTTCATCGGACACGGCAAAGGCTATGGCTGCATATTGATACCCCCAGTTGAAAAGGTCAACTCCATTAGTACCAAAAGAACTATCTATACTCCCATCCACATTCAATCTGACAAGAAATGGAACATTAGCGGGATACCCGGATAGGTCTTCGAATCCACTTTGAACTCCACCCACTAATAGTTTACCATCATTTTGAATTGCAATATTATGCACATTGCCAATATAATTATTTTCAAAAAAGGGTTCGCTGATGCCCATATTTGCATAACCGGAGTCGAGTACACCCTCGTGGTTGAATCTGTAAATTCTGATTTTATTTGGCGTACTGTCTATGCATACATCTTCATTTGCAGAATAGCAACTATATGATTGTGCCAGATAAACATAATTGCTATCTGAGGTCATAGGACCACTTGTTGTAGACTCATGATTATTGAAATATAAGTAACCCTCCTGTCCGTAAGAAGAATCAATTGAGCCGTTGTCTAATAATTGGAATAAAACTAAATCACCGTTTGCCTGAGGAGTCGCTTTACAAAGTATACGCCCGTTTGATAGTGCATTACAATCAGCATCTTCTCCGAAATAGCTCCAGGTAGTATCAGTTGCAACAATCACATTTCCTGAATCACCAAAGATGGGATCTGTTTCACCATTTAAATAGAATTGAGATAGTGTTGCCATGTTATCACCAGTATCGAATACTGTTCCTGATAATAAGATATTACCATCAGGGGTTTTTGCTCCAATTACACGTGTGCTGGTCCCTAATTTATACTCAGCCATTGCAATTCCATTTTCGCCGAAGTCCTGATCAACGCTGCCATTATTTAAGACATGGAAAATCCCGGGATGATAATCATCTCCCTCTTTATAAACAGATGCACCCACAATCGCTGATGTATCCGCTTGAGGCAAAACTGACCAAGCCATATTAATTTTTGATCCTGAGTACAATGTTGCAATACCGTCTGTTCCGAAAGATCCATCCAGAGAACCATCATTAAGAAAACGCCAGCATATTATGCTGCTGCTTGTGAAAGTTTTGCTGTAACCGGAAACGATTACTTTCCCGTCGGGAAGTATGGCAACATCCTG
>JACCZZ010000077.1 GCA_013695715.1 Chitinophagales bacterium
TCGGTTTGCAGTTTCATTATCTGCTTTAAGCTTAATAGTACCCAGAGTATCTTGTTTAAAGCTGAAATCATTTATCAAGAGGTCAGCGTTAAATGCTGGTGTTTCCTGAAGATTCTTTAATAACACTGTGCCATTCATTAAGCCTGCAGCTAAAACTTCATTGGCATCAATAATATCAGTAAGCTCCCTGATATTAAAATTTTTAAAAGAAACTTCCAGAGGTGCGTTTTTTTCTTGTCCGGTAGTCGCCACTTTTACAGATTCTTCTCCGCTTGACAGTGAAACATTGTTAGCATACAAGGTCTTTTTCCCAACCAAAACATAGTTATCGGGCGCAACTTCCCATGTTTTATAATTTAACATAGTGCTGTCAGTAAGAAGGCGAAACCGCCAGTCTTCTTCCTGCTTACTTAAATTTCCAGCAAGAACATATTTCAAATTATTGCTTGCATCGCCAACTGTAAGATGAATACCGGCAGTGTCATTTTCAACTTCTCCTTTTATTTCAGGATTCAGAATCCGGTAGTCTCCATTTGAGGCAGAATTAAGCGCTACATCATATTTAAAAGTTTCAGCATCTGACGTCACATTAAGATTGAAGCTATCAACGTCAAGAGTATTGTATATTACTTTCGGAATGTTGATGCTGAGATTCAGTACATGAGATTCACTATCAAAATTTCCACTGATCTTGCCTGGAATAAACTTTTTTAATCCGGGTACTAATACAGAATAGAGATCAGCATCTTTGAGTTGAAGATCAAAAGTAAAGTTCTGGGCCTTGCTCTGCGGTTTAATTGTAGTATCGCCAAGTTTAATATAACGGTTAAGATGTTCCTTCAATGCTGATGCAAGATCCGCCACACCAATGTTGCCTTTAAAATTCCCTTTCATGAAAGGCGAATTGATATCAATACTTTTGTTCGAAGTTTCTGAAAGCGAGACGAACAGCAATGAATCTATTACGTAGACACTATCATTCTTAGTTAAAGCTACTTTTCTTAGATCTACTGTTCCGTTGAGGTCATTCAAATCACGGCCTCTTATATCAGCCTTAAACAATCCGCTTACGCGAAGGTCCTGCTCCATAAAATGTAATGCCTGAAGATCAATTCCCTTAACATCGAGGGTTGCTTTATAATAGGGTTGCAGCGTATCGAAATTAAGCAAGCCATTAAAGGTTAGTGCTATGTTCGAATCATCAACGGCAGCATTGCCGTCAAACTGTGTAGCTGTAAAATCTCCATTAACAGAGATGTTGTGGTAATTATAATTCTTTAATACTGCCTGCTGTACTTCCACATCAGCTTTTCCTTTCATGGTTTCAACTGATAAACCTGAACCAATTACATTCGCCCTCATAGTTACCGGTCCGAGAGTTTCAGGCTGACGGAGAAGTTTTCCTAAATCAAAATGGTCAACGATTACTGATGCATTATAAGTTTCGCGCTTACTCATAGTAACTTTTGCCTGCGCATTTCCGAAAGATGATGTGATATCTGCCTTTCCATCAAAATCTTTCATATATCCTTTAAAAAATCCTGAAACAGCCACCATTCCTGGTACTTCGATGCTGGCCGGTAGCATTCCCTGCTTTACAAGTAGTTGAAGATCTGCCTTTGTGGTTGTAAATTTTTTCAAATTCAGATCAAAATAAGCGTTAGATGCTTCAGGCAATCCTTTTACATTCCCATTCAATATAAGCGCTGTATTATTGCCTGCTGTAAGCTCAAAAAGTGGGATGTGAAGGTCTTTCACAGTACCATTTATTTTTGCATTAAGATGAATTGACGGTGCAAGGAAACCAGCATCATTTAATTGCTTTTCCAGCTCTGGCTGTAATAATAATAGGTCTCTGAATCCTATCACGATATGATCGAGGTCGGCATTTACTGTAAGGCTTGCGATAGAATCTGCAATAGTTTCTATTGAAGGGTATGCTATAGCGATATATTTTTTAATGTGGCTGTTTCCTGTTTCAAGATCAAGGTTTGCAAGTTCTGCATGTATTGAATCGTAAGTAATTTTTGTTTTCAGATGCTTTAGTTCAAAGCCGCTCTGCTCGCTTCCTTTCAGTTCATTTATGTCAGCAGCAATATTATTCCCATCGTAGAGAATATCTTTTACATCGGCTTCAATTTTGGAAAGTAACAGGTGACTGAAATCTATCCCTGATTTTTTAATTTCTGTGTTTGCATTATTAAAAGCAAAAGTGTTTCCCTTAAGCTCAAGATTCTCAAGAGTCACTTTCCAGGGTTTTGTTTGCTGTTCTGAAGAATCTTCCGATACGGCCTCTTTTGCAATCTCAGCAACTGTGTCAGCAGTAATATACTTGTTGATTGCAAAATCAATACTGCTGTTCGAAAGATTAAATTTCTTTAAGCTGATCTGCTGACCAGGCAAATCAATTTTGTTGGCAGAAATTCCAGCCTTATCAACCTGTATGACCAATTTTTGCACTGGAGTTTGAAATAGAACATTGAGAGTGGAAAGATTAACGTCTTTAACATCTATATCATAGAGTATTTCACCTGACTCAGATGCAGTATCAGAAGAAACAGCAGCTTGTGTTTGTACAATTGAAGCTGTGGTATGATCTACATTAATGTTTTTAATATGAAACCGTTTTTCATCCAGATCAAAATCTTTAAATTGAGTGTTGAATCTCCCAATACTAAACCGCATGGTGCTGCCCGCCGTTTCATCCGCGAAGGTGAAGTGAATCTTCTTAAGATCAATTCCTTTGAGTGCAATCTTCCAGGGTGACTTTGAAGTATCAGGTTCTGTTTTCGCTGTGGTATCGCCCGCGCCAAATGCCGCCATAAGAAAATCGAAATTGAAGCTGCTGTCAGGCATAGAGCGGGTGATGTGCGCCGTCAATTGTTCAATTTCTATTTGGTTGAACTCTATTTTATGAGAGAGAATCTTAAACATGTCTATGTCTACAGATAACCTGTGACTATAAAGGAGGGTATCATGCTTCAGGTCTTCCAGAAATAAATCTTTCAGCACAATGGACTTTGGAAAACCAATATTGATATGCCCAAGCGTTACTTTAGTATGCGTTTTGTCAGATACAAAATGTACCGCCTTCTGTGTTACAAAATTTTGAACAGCAGGTATTTGAATTGCAATGATGATTGCAATCAGCAGCAGAATGAGAGATAAAATGATCCAAAGGAATACCTTAAAAACCGTGACAACGATACGCTTCAACTGTACTGCCATTGAATAATTTGGGGAAATTATGACTTGTTAGCAAATTGTTCTCCAAGAACGAACAATGCAGATGATAATTTTTTAAAACTATAATGTCTTTCTTTTTAAATTTAAGAGACTTTTTACAATCAAATCCGAAGAAACCTCCTCAAAACTGAATAAGCCTCCT
>JACCZZ010000355.1 GCA_013695715.1 Chitinophagales bacterium
TGGTAAATTGAAATCTCCACAAAAGATCAGGTTTTTTTCAGGATATTCTTCAGGGAGATATTTGAAATACTTAACTTCTCTTTCCGGTTGCTTCGATTTTGTGATCGCGTGAAAGTTTACCAGCGTAAACAATTTACCATCTGACTGGAAGGTGGCGAAGTAGGGTTCTCTGTCTATTTCCTTATTGTATTTTTTCTCAAGCCATGCATCTCCAATTTTGGTGAGTTTGGCGGTTTTCCAAAGAAACGCATAACGTTCGGCCTTATAAGATGTGCTTGAAGTAATATCACTTATTACATAATCCCATTTAGCACCTTTCCTGTTTAACGCATCTGCTAACCTGGCAACAGCCTGTGCACCACCCGGATCTTTTGCAACTACTTCCTGGATTGCGACAACATCAAAGTCTTTGACAGTATTTGCAATGAATTCTATATCCTCATTATCCCTCGTTTTGCCAAAATCAAAAAGATTCCAGGAACAAATAGTGATGTTTGCAAATAAACAGTGGGAGGTAATAATTAATATAAAAAAAAGATATAGTTTCACAGGAATATAGTTTCACAATTATAATTTTTCAAACCATGCACTGGTACCGGGCTAAATTACTGCTGAATGTTCATTAGACTGGAATACATGTTAAACCGGTCATACCTTAAACTTCTATTTAATAAGCCCTCATTTGCCAATAAGCTCTGTTGCAGAGGAACGACAGTATGGTAGCATAATTAATAACAAAAATTCAACCCTTCGGGTTGACCGTATTTTTTTTGCAGAAAAAGAATAATCTTTCCCCCTATGGAGCTTTATGGGTTTGTGTTCCTGATCTACCATACTGCCACTCCTACAGAGCTAAATGATTTAAAAGTTTCTTTAAACCATCCTAACAACCTCTAATATAGCTTTCTGAATCATGAAATATACCGTGATTTCTATGCACTAATTTCCATTTGTCTAATTATCTCCTCTATCTCACTAAGCATCATCGCTGTAGCTCCCCATACTTTATGTTGGACGAACTCATAATAGGGAGCGGAAAGTGAAAGCCCTGTCCCTGTTAGAAACTGATCACGCAGTTTAATCTTTTGATCAAGCAGGAGATTGAGCTCTATCTCAATCACTGACATTACCTCAGAACTGTTCAGCAAGAAAATCGGTGCTTCATTTATTACTCCAAGGAAGGGATGTACATGAAAGCCGCTTACAGGAATTATTAAGGGAGTAAGCTTTCCGATTATTATAACATCCTCTCTTTTTATTCCGATCTCCTCTTCTGCTTCTCTTAAGGCAGTCATCTCCAGATTTATATCACTTTCATCATAGCTACCACCAGGAAAGCTGACTTGACCGCTGTGGATGCCTTGCTTATCAGGTCGCAGGATTAATACTGTATGCGCAATGTCATTGCGCGGATAGATACAGATCAGCACAGCGCTTTGCCTGGGATTGCTGATGGATGAGTAGTATTCTTTATGCGTGAGTCTGCCATCTGGGGCCATTCGTAGCTGCACATCCTCACCGGGGAGTGAATGCCTGAGGCAGTCCTTGAATTTTTGAATAAATATTTGGAAATTCATCCTGAGAAGGATAATCAGATAGTGGGTTAACCTATGAAAAATAAATTATGCAACCGAATATAGGTTATAGACATCTAAATCTTATGTGTACTATCTTTCATAATGAAAGATGAAAAATTCCACGTAAATAGTTCCAAATATTAAAACTTCTGATTACACTTGTTCCATGAAAAACACTTTTTATGAGAAAATTCCTACACAGATTAAGCTTCACTTTATTTCTTTGGTTGTTGTTGATGAATACATCATTCGCGCAGTTTGATGTATCTGGAACCGTTCAAAGCGCCGGAGGAGAACCACTTGTTGGTGTTACCGTGGCTGTTAAAAATACAAATGTGGGAACAGCTACGGACATTGATGGTAAATATGTAATTCAGGTGCCACCAGGTTCCACAACTCTTGTATATTCATACATTGGATACCGTAACGAAGAACGTGAGGTGTCTGGCTCCAACTCAGTTTTAAATGTGGTACTGGAGGAGTCTGCCTCAGAGCTTGATGAAGTTATTGTATCCGGGCTTGCAACAACAGTCAAACGGTCCAATGCCGCAAATGCAGTAGCACAAATAAGTGCTAAAGAACTTACAGGCATTACTACTCAGTCTACCTTCGATGCTGCACTTTATGGTAAATTTCCCGGAGTACAAATCACCCAAAATTCGGGAGCCCCCGGGGGAGGAATCAATGTAAGAATGAGGGGACTTACTTCCATCAGCGCCGCAGCTCAGCCGTTATACATCATCGATGGAGTATATATCGATAACACAGCCATCTCTGCCGGACTGAATGTTGTATCGGCAGCATCTGCCGGCGGCAATACAAATGTCTTTGATCAGGATAATCCTTCAAACCGTATTGCCGATCTTGATCCGGGAGACTTTCAATCTGTTGAAATCTTAAAAGGAGCATCTGCAGCTGCCATATACGGATCACGTGCGGCTGGTGGTGTTGTGATCATTAATACAAAGCGCGGTGTTGCAACACCCAACGCGCCACAGATTTCATTTAATCAGTCATTGGGCTGGCAGGAGATGTTAAATCCTCTTGGTGTTCGTGAATGGGATACAGCTGATGTGGCTTCTGTATATGGTTCCGGCTCTGTGGAAATTCAGAACTTTCTGAATGCTCAGGCCTCAGGATCACTCCACGATTATGAAGAGGAACTGTATGGTAATAATGGCTTGATCTCAGATTCGCGACTCTCAATTTCAAGTGGAAATGAAAGAACTGCGATTTATGCCAGTGGTTTTCATCGAAATGAAGCTGGTATTGTAGAGAATACAGGCTATGAAAAAACCGGGTTAAGATTAAACATTGACCATGAAATTTCCAGGAATCTCGAAGTAAGGGCCTCAAGCAATTATATACGCTCCAGTGCTGATCGTGGCTTCTTTAATAATGATAACACAGGAACAACGATGGGGGTATCATTTGCATCAACTCCATCATGGGCACAGCTAAATCCCCTGCCCGATGGTACCTACCCGATTAATCCTTATGCTCCGGCAAATTTCCTGCAAACAGGAGCATTGATCACCAACAATGAAGCCGTAGATAGATTTATTATTGGCGGAAGCGTAACTGCTAAAATTATCAATACTGAAAAAAATTCACTCAGACTCATTCTTCAGGCCGGATTAGACGATTATATCCTTCGAACTACAGCAATTTTTCCGCAGGAGCTACAGTTTGAGAGTGGCGGTAACGGAACAAATGGTGCGTCCATCCAGGGAACTACATCAAGCTTCAACAATAATGAGAGTGCGTTTTTGGTGCATACTTACTTTGCTCCCACCATTACTTTCAGAACCCAGTTTGGTTTAACGCGTGAGAGTTTCAATCGTAACACAATAATTACAACTGCTACACAATTAATAACAGGTCAAACAAATGTAGACCAGGCTGCTTCCATAGATGTTTACCAGTTTCGCACTGACCAGTTGGATCTCGGTGGATTTGCACAGGAAGAGGTGAACTGGGATGACAGGATTATTGCAACCATTGGTTTACGAGCCGACAAGTCCTCCAATAACTTTGACCCCAACCAGCTTTACTATTACCCCAAGGCATCACTGGCAATAAACATCGCTGAATTTGATTTCTGGAATGTTGAATCAGTGAGCTTGTTGAAGCTTCGTGCGGCTTATGGTCAGGCGGGTAATTTCCCAACTTTTGGCTCACAGTTCACAAACCTGGGAAGTACCATTATAGACGGGTTTGCCGGATTGCTCGTTAACACCCGTCTTGGAAATGATTCGATAGGTCCTGAAAGACAGAAGGAAATCGAAGCTGGTATCGACCTCGGATTTCTGAATAACCGTATCGTCTTCGAAGGCACTTACTATAAAAAAGATGTAGAAGATCTCTTCATTGTTGTACAGGTTCCGCCTTCTTCAGGATTCACTTCAAAAGTGACCAATGCTGCCAGCTTGCAAAATCAGGGAATAGAGCTTACACTTAATACAGAAATCATAAAGAACAAGAATTTCGAGTGGCTGAATGTGATCAACTTCTGGAAAAACAGATCAGAAGTAACGGAGCTAAAAGTTCCGGCTTTTGTAACAGGAGCTTTTGGAGCCACCCTCGGCACTTTCTATATTGACACAAATAAGAGTGCAACCCAAATTGTAGGAATTGGTCCTGACAGCCTTATTGAACAAGGAAATGAGTATATAGTTTATGGGGATTACGAGCCTGATTTCCAGATGTCGTTTTATGAAGCTTTTCGCTGGAAAAATTTGGAGCTTAATTTTCTCATTCATTGGAAACAAGGTGGTGAGAACATCAACCTTACAACATTACTTACCGATTTATTTGGCACAAGTCCCGATTTTGATGATACAGGTCTTGATCCTTCCGGCGAATTGACAAATGGAAACTATCGTCTTTCGCAATTAGGCGTTACATCTGCACCCTGGGTTGAGGATGCCGGTTATCTACGTGTGAGGGAAATCGGATTATTTTATACTTTCGATTCTAAAAAATTAATGAGCAAAACCAACGATGTAATTAAGGGTCTTAGGATTGGAGTAGCTGCGCGTAACCCCATTAATTTTTTCAAATATAACAGTTACGATCCTGAAGTTTCGAATTTCGTCAACAATGGTTTGGCAAGTGGGGTAGAGGTAAC
>JACCZZ010000392.1 GCA_013695715.1 Chitinophagales bacterium
CTTCAATATGCGCATCTAATCCTGTTGTACAATTGCAGGTAACAGGTCTGGCCCCATTCGTTTGGGATAATGCAAGTTATTTAGATGATGCCAATTTGGAAACTCCAACTGCTACCTTGCCGGATTCAGGAACTTACGTTTTCGTTGTGACTGGAAACGCAGGTGGCTTTTGTGAAAAAACTGATACCGTAATCATAACGGTTGATCCAAATGTATTTGCATCAGCATCGGCAGAGCCGGATACAATATGTGCAGGAGACACCATTCAACTGAATGCATCTGCCAACGCAGGTACTGGAAGCTATCTTTATAATTGGTCTTCGATTCCCTCTGAATTTTCAAGCACCGACAGCTCAACCTCAGACAATCCGATTGTCTCCACCGATTATGTTATTGCCGTGTCAAGCGGCAGTTGTACCACCTATGACACTGCCTCCGTGTTTGCGCGCCAATTGCCCGGAGCTGACATCAGCGTTAATCCAACTACAGTGTGCGAAGGAGAAATTGTGTTTATACAATACAACGATATTCCCATATCCGATTATTCTTTTGACTGGAACTTCAGCAACGCCGAAGTCTTATCTGGCACCGGCAGCGGACCCTATTCGGTATTATGGAATTCACCAGGCATAAACCAGGTTACTCTACAAGTTACAGATCAATTTGGTTGCTCTTCAAATAATTCATTAAGTGTAACCGTCAATCCAACCCCGGAAGTTCTATTCGAATCAATTACGGGTGGATGTGAGCCTTTAGCAGTAACCTTTACAAACGGTTCTCTTAATGGTTTCTCTTACCTGTGGGATTTCGGAGATGGAACCACAAGTACAGAACAAAACCCTGTTCATACATATGCATCCGGAGTTTATGATGTTTCACTTACTGTAACAAGCTCAGAGGGGTGCGTTTCATCGGTATTATTTCCCGGATATATTGAGGTATTACCGGTTCCTATTGCAGATGCTTCTGTATTAGAAGACATTTCTCATCCATATGACATTTCTTTGGCTACATTTCATTTCCAAAATAATAGTCTCTTTGGCGATAGTTATTCATGGGATTTTGGAGATGGAACCACGAGTTCTGAAATAAACCCAACGCATACCTATACTTCGCTTGATACTTTTTTTGCAGTGCTGACTGTATCAAATAAGTACTGTGAAGATACCATCAGAATAGGTCCTATTATCATTGTTTTTTATGATGAAATATTTTTCCCAACGGCATTTTCTCCCAATAGTGACGGCATAAATGACCAGTTTCATGAATTACAACAAGTGGGAATCTCTAAATTATACTATGCGGTTTTTAATCGTTGGGGTGAGATGATATATGAAACAAATGAGACAAACGGCCAGTGGGACGGGAGCTATAAGGGCGAGCGTGCTGAAGTGGGTGTTTATTTCTGGTATGCCAAAGCAGACATGGTCAATGGAACTCATCTTGACAGAAAGGGAACTGTAACGTTAATTCAGTAAGATAAAGCTTAAGTGAGAATGCTCTAAAGCGGGTGCCTCACAATTTCAATATTTCTCCCAGTGGAATTCAGATCCCTGGTCATCGGTATAATAAAAGTGCTGATCTGTAAGCCGCAGAACATCAAGAAATTTTTGGATCGCATTAGCTGAAACATTCTCATCCTGATACTCAGTAAAGGCGAGAATCAACTGATCCCCAAAATCTGCGAAATTGTAAGTTCCATATGAATACAACATACCATTCATAAAATAGGAAAAGGTGCCTACTCCATCTTTTGACTGGGCAACATTCAGTGTCCAATTTATATAAGTTGCAGTAATATCACTGCCATTTATATCAGTCACTTTATCTATAAACCAATTTCCCGATAGACGTTCATCTCGTGTCTGAAGAGTAAAGATAGGGCCTTCAGGATACTGAAAACAACCACTGAAGGAAAAAAGCAGAAGCGCAATAATAAAAGCTTTCGCCGTTAGGGCAAAGTCTTTCACAGGATTATATCTAAAAAACACGGAAGAGTTGATTTATCCTCCAAAGATAAATAATAATTGCGAGCCTGACTTAGTAGCTAAAATCGAGATATAGGAAACCTGAGAAAAAATCAGAGAAGAAGTCCCTGATTTTATAAAGCTGATTTTATTTAATCCCAATCTTTTATCTCATATACGTTCGCCTGCTGTGCATTCATTACCTGGTGACCATTTGCATCAGGACCTACAAGATTGATGAATGCTACGATGCGGAGATTATTGATAACATAGCCATCAATAGGTGCGCTCTTTGTGATTACAAATTCACCGCCTGGAATCATGCTTGCAGCAGGAATAATATCACCAAGTCCCTCTGTTACAGCTGTTCTGACAACATGATTATGAACAAAATCTACAATAGGATCACCCAAACCTATAAAAGGAGAATTCGGATCCTCAGTGCCATCGTTGTAATAGTTGCTTTGTGGATAGCCAGTAACCCCATCTTCTGTTAAAAAAATTGAGATACGATAGTCACCCCCGGAGAGGGTTGTATTAAATCCGCAGTGTGCCGTCACATTAAGGTTTCCGTTTTCTACATAGGATGTAAGGGCTATTCCACATGGGGGAGTTTGTGCAAGCTGCATGTTAGCGGCGCTGCCCCAATAATTTCTATCCAATATTAAGGATCCGTTGAAAGGTACCCTGTTTACCATGCCAGATGGGAAAGAGCTTACAGGTCCTAAGGTTGCATCTATAATATCGTAAAGGCCAATCTGTAAGGCATCACCCTCATGATAGGAAGCACCTATAACTTTACCCGCACTCTGACTTACTATATTTTCTAATATCAGTGCACCATCAGGACAGTACCCGCACCAGGTACCCGTAAACTCTTCTACAAGCACTTTTTGGCCGAATGAAGTGGGGACATCTGAGATGCCGCTGCCACCGGTACCACCCGTGCCTCCGGTTCCACCTGTACCCCCAGTTCCACCCGTGTTATCTACAGGATCAACAATTTCAGCAGGTGTTGGATTTTGATATTCTTTAGTGCAGGAACCGCCGGCTAAAGCTATCGCGAAAAGAAGAAAAAAGAATTGTTTCATGGGCAATTTTTGAATGGATGGAAATGAATATCAAATTTATTAAAAAATTTTGAATTACAGTTCCTTGTATTAAAAATAATAAATGAGATGTGGAGAGACTACTGGCTCATATCTTTATGGAAACTGTTCCTGAAAATGTTCGGCCATCTGATGGCCAGATACCGGGTCCGGGATAGAATTGTGGTCTTTTGGTGAAGTACTGTTCGTCCAGAGCATTATTGACATTTAACTGCAGCTTTAATTTTTCTGACAATTTTAGCGCGAGATTAAAATCAAGCAATTCATAGGAAGGAACCAGTCCAATAGCTCCGGTTGTTGAGGCTTCAACAGTATTAAGTGCATCTGCAAAACTCTTAGCAGTGTAACTGGAAAGCGTAGAGAAACTCACTATATAATACGTTATAGTAAATCCGTTGCGGCTAATGCAGGAGGGAACACTTTCTACCTTATTGCCGTCAATGCTCACGTTTTCAGTACCTGATTTTATTGTTGCATCCTGATATCGTGCATTCATAAACGAGGTAGAGGTGAAAAGAGAGAAAGTTGCTTTATTACTTAAAGCAAAATCACCCTGCATAAATAATTCAACACCGTTTGTATAGGAATCGCCGATGTTTGTTCTGAAAATAATAAGGTTCCCAGCGGTATCGGTTTGCGCTAACGTTCCTAAGCGATTATTGTATTGAAGATGAAATGCTGTTATATCCCATTTCAAAAATCTCCCCATTCCCCGGTAACCAATTTCAGAATTATACCCATACGCATCTTCTAAATTCTTATCGGAAACTTCATAGATTGAAGCAGGAATAATGTCTTTGAATATGACAGGACGATATGCCTGTGACCACCCAGCATAAAAATTCATATTATTCGAAATATTGTACTGCGCACTAACTCCAAAGAGAGGAAATCTATGTTCAATAGTGTTTGGCAATCCGGTCTCAGAATAATAGGTGATAATACCTGTCATTTTAGTTTCACCGGTTTCTATACGAACTCCTGTATTAACTGATAATCTTTTTGTCAGCAACCAGCGGTTTTCTGCAAACAATGCAATGTTATTTGTTTTATAATGAAGGTCTCTGCCCCAACCCG
>JACCZZ010000398.1 GCA_013695715.1 Chitinophagales bacterium
GCAAAGCGAAGTAAAACAATTCGTGAAATTGTAAATAAACGAATCATGCCACCGTGGCCTGCAGACCCATCCTATAGTCATTTCGAAGGTGAAAATTATTTAACAGAGAATGAGATTTCGCTCATTAATGATTGGGTAGAGGCAGGTTCGCCTTTCGGTGATTCTGCAGTAATGATTCCATTTCCGAAATTTAACCGGGGATCAATGATAGGCACGCCCGACGCAGTGCTGAAGATCAAACCATTTCTCATCAAGGGAGATCATTCCGATCGCTTCGTTGTCATGAAAATCCCTTACGAATTTCCATCGGATACTTTTATTCGCGCTATCGAATTCGTACCCGGAAGCCGGATGGTGCATCACGTAAATGGCCGAATCATTTTTTATGATGAGGATAAAAAGAAAGATGTTTTCGCCGGTGCATATGCTCTCAATACTAATGATGAGACCCGCGAAACCGTTTTTAAAAAAATGAATCTGCTGAATGATGATGGCAGTTTTCCCGGTGAAGATCACTACATTCATTCTGCAACAAATTATTTACCCGGAGTCACCGCCACACTATATCCTGAAAATATTGGTGGATTTACTGTTAAAAGAAAGGGTATTATTTATCTGAACGATATTCATTATGGTCCCTCTAACGAAGATGTTTGGGACAGCTCTTATGTAAATATTTTTTTTGGAAACAAGCCTCCTGAACGCCCTGTGCAGGAGATTCAATTGGGCACATTGGGTATATCCGACATCATACCTGCACTTGTAATTCCTCCTGATACTGTTATGAAGTTCAGGACGAGCGCGAAAATACTTGGCGACATCTCTGTACTTACTATCAATCCGCACATGCACCTGCTGGGTAAATCTTTTGTCGCTTATGCAGTAACTCTAAATGGTGATACCATTCCGCTTATCAGGATAAATAACTGGGATTTTCGCTGGCAGTACTTTTATACTTTTCCAAAAATGGTGCATCTGCCAGCAGGAAGCAATATTGAAGTTATTGCAACCATGGATAACACAAAAAATAATCCGAACAATCCGTTCAATCCGCCACAATTAATTGAAGGCCGTAATGGAAGCATGCGCACTACCGATGAAATGTTGCAACTGATCATTACTTATCTTCCTTATAAGAAAGGAGATGAGTCTATAAGCCTTGCGGCGCAGCAATTTGATTGATCACCTTGCACTCGACAACACCGCATATTTTGTGTTGTATTTTTGCAATCCATCATGAATCAAATTCAAGCGCGTAAACTCATTGGCTCCTGGTTGCTGCTTGGAGTTTTTATGATCCTCATACAAATTTTATTAGGTGGCATTACCAGGCTGACAGGCTCAGGGCTTTCAATAACGCAGTGGGATGTCATCATGGGTTCAGTGCCACCGCTTAATGATCATGACTGGCAACAGGCCTTCAATCAATATAAACAATTTCCTCAATACACATTGATGAACAGCGATATG
Organism: Chitinophagales bacterium; assembly: GCA_013695715.1. GTDB lineage: Bacteria > Bacteroidota > Bacteroidia > Chitinophagales > UBA10324 > JACCZZ01. The sequence continues at coordinate 1,471 of JACCZZ010000398.1, forward strand.
ACGCTGAATGGATTTAAATCAATTTTTTGGTGGGAATTTATACATCGTCTTTGGGCACGTTTGATGGGTGTTGCCTTTCTTATTCCCTTCATTTATTTTCTTATCAGGAAAAGCATTGACTGGCAATTAGGAAAAAAGCTCATTATGATTTTTGTGCTTGGAGCTTTACAGGGATTGGTAGGATGGATTATGGTGCAGAGCGGCCTTATAGACAAGCCGTGGGTGAGTCCGATAAATCTAAGCGCTCATCTTATTCTTGCCCTAATTCTTTATTGTTATTTGTTTTGGGTTGCCTTAGATGTGATGCAACTTTCTCATGAAAAACAACAATTAAGATCTCTGTTGCCATTCTCAATTTTTCTTTTAACCCTAACTTTTGTGCAGTTGTTTTACGGTGGGCTTATGGCAGGAAATAAAGCTGCGCTCTTCTACCCAACATTTCCAAAAATTGGTTACACATTTATTCCGCAGGGAATTCTTACATCTGAACCCTGGTATCTGAACTTAATTTCCAATATTGGGATGATACAAGTCATTCACCGTTCCCTGGGATTTATATTGGCTTTCAGCATTTTTTATTTCTATTTGAAGAGCAGGAAATATAGGACTTCAGATTTTTTTAAAACTGCATTTATGCTGCTGCCTTTATTGGTTGTCGTTCAGGTTGTGCTAGGAATTCTAACCTTGATAAACGCCCTTGGTCAGATTCCCATAATGTATGGTGTTTTGCACCAGTTGTTTGCCGTGCTTCTGCTCACAGATATTGTATTTATTACCTTCAGCTTATCACGACAGACTACCCAAAAAAGAGATCAGCCACCAGATGAGATGGTCTTGCAGCAGCCTGTCATCGAAATGCATAAAGAATGAAGAATTTGCTTTCGATAGTATAAGGGCGTTAAACTATTTGTGATGACCCACACTTACTCTGGATAGGAAATCTTTATGTATCTTAAGCCGGACATCAAGAATTGAGCAGGAAGAATTAAACCAAGTTCTTCCAGAATTAGGGATAATCAGTTTGATCTTGATCTTTTGAAATATACAAATCAGGGATTGTGGTAAATAAATCGCGCAGCTATTCATTTACTGAGGGTAATAATGGTTGGGTGTCATGCTTGTGCGACAATGGCATATCAAACTAACTGCAAGAAATGAGCTTTAAAAAATATACTTTGCTTTTTCCTAACCTCAATAAGTTTTGTTGTTAATGGACAAGACCTTGATTATATAGTTTCCTTGCATGAACGACAACTGCCGGATTGGTTCATGGAGTTTTACAAATCTGAGAGACTTGATAGCAACTAGTAAAATATCGGACTACATAAATCCGTTTTACATTGAAGGAGATTTTAATGGAGACGAAATAATTGATATTGCTGTCTTAACTGAAGAGAAAAAATTAACAAAGAGAGGCATTATAATTTGTCATGCCAATTCAAAAATGTTTTTTGTTCTGGGTGCGGGGAAAACTTTTGGGAATGGAAACGATGACTTTCAATGGATGGATATTTGGAAAGTGTATCGTGAAACGAAAGTCGAACTAGGTGTCGGTGAAACAGAAATTATCAATTTGAAAGGACAGGCAATCTTCGTTGAAAAATCAGAATCCGCAAGTGCAATCATTTATTGGACTGGACAGAATTATAAATGGTATCAGCAGGGAGATTGATATAAACAGTTTAGTGAGTAAAATAGTACGAACACCTAATTTCTAATTAATTCCAAAAGCTATTCCACTAAAATTAAAACCGATTTAGGAATGCATTTATCAGATTTACCAAGTATAGTATAGCAGGAGAAATAAGACCACCGTGATTAAAGAAAGATTAGACGAGATTATTTATGATAACTTATCAAATAAATTTACCTTATACAGCACCTGTATAAAATAGCAACTCTGCCAACCGAACAATGAATTGTTACATTGGTTTATAAGCCAATAAATACCATGTCAAAAACTTTTTTAACGGCTGAATGGCGAAAGCTTGTGATTGTTAACTATTCCGTAGACCCCTCTATATTGATCCCTTATCTTCCTTTTAAAACCGAATTGGATTTTTGGAATGGCAAATGTTATGTAAGCCTCGTTGGCTTACGCTTTATTAATACTAAAGCAAAAGGATTCTATATTCCATTTCACCGTGACTTTGAAGAAATCAATTTACGATT
>JACCZZ010000399.1 GCA_013695715.1 Chitinophagales bacterium
CCAGCTTACAGTTGTTACCTTATCTGCTGTTTTCAATACATCCTTTTCAAGACGGTGATGTTTAGCATCGGCCCATCGGGTAAGCATTAGCTGACCATAAAAATCAATCGTAGTCCATGGATCACGAAAATCTGCAAGCCACGGAATATTTAGGTTTTCCTTAATGCCTTTCCCGATAAGATGCATGCTATGAGGGGTACCGGTGGAAATAATTGCATCTACAGGATTCTTTTTAAGTTCCTGCGTGAGGAATTGAATGGAAGGCCTGATCCAGAAGCATCTTGCATCAGGGATAAAAAAGTTGCCGCGAATCCAAATGCTTATTTTTTCTGTAAAGGACTTTGGTTTATTCTCCGATAAAAAACCGGAATAGACTGCCTCTTCCTTCTTGCGGCCGACGAATCTCTTGTAAATATCATATGGCTCCCAAATGGGCAGGCGAAGAATCTTCATCCCTGGAAGCACATCTTTTTCCAGTGAATGATCGATGATCGGATATGCTGCGTTTTCCGGGGTGTAAATGATTGGCTCCCATCCATATTCCGGCAGATATTTAGACATCTTCAGCCACCGCTGCACTCCGGCTCCGCCGCTTGGTGGCCAGTAATATGTAATTATCAAAACCTTTTTAAACATGTGAGATTCCGGCTAAAGTAAAAAACCAAATGTTATACTTTTATAGAGAATATCTTATGTACTTCATTATAAGAAAAATATGCGTAAGCAAGGTTTAAAGCCTTTCGACCAAGGAATTAAAAACTTCGACCAATATTCTATGATGGGGATCCTTTTGTGCTTAGTTTTGCCGTCATTCATAATAAATCATTCATCATGAAGAAATACATTTATTATATTTTTCTTATCCTTTTATTTGATAAGACCGTCAGCGCTCAGGAGCATCTGCCTGCTAATTTTTTCATGACTAATCTTGATAACGGATTGCAGCTGCTTGTGATAGAAGACAACAGCGTGCCCCTTGCAACTATCGAAATTGCTGTACACAATGGATCATTTACTGAAGATTCTGCCTTTAATGGCCTTTCGCATTTATATGAACATATGTTTTTTAAGGCAAACAGAGATATCCCGTCTCAGGAGGCTTACCTGCAAAGAATTCATGAGCTGGGAATTTCTTTCAATGGCACAACCTCAGAAGAGAGGGTAAATTATTTCTTTACCCTGCCAACTGACAATCTCGATGATGGACTGAAATTTATGAACAGTGCAATCCGCTATCCCTTGTTTCTTGCCGATGAAATGAAAAAGGAAAATCCTGTTGTTGACGGTGAATTTCAGCGGGCTGAATCGAATCCTGCTTTCATGCTTTTTCAGGATTATAATAGACAAATATGGGGTAACCTGTATGTTCGTAAAAACCCCATCGGCATTCATGAGGTGATCCTCACCGCCACCCCTGAGAAAATGCGTGCTATTCAACAAAAGTATTATTGGCCTAACAATTCAATACTTGTAATTGCAGGTGACGTAAAGCATGAAGAGGTGTTTTCAAAAGTAAAAAGCCTATTCGGTGACTGGCAATCCTCCGGCTTCGATCCGATTCAGAAGTACCCGATTCCAGAATTTGCTCCTATAAAAGAAAATAAAACTTTCGTTACAATAAATGAAAATTCCCGGGTACCTTTTGTGCTTCAGGGCTGGCATGGGCCAGATACCCGAAATTATTTGAAGGCCACTTATGCCGCTGATGTTTTTTCGTATATCGTTTCGCAATCGTCTTCAAAGCTACAGCAACAACTGGTAGACAGCGGTCTTGCTTACCAGGTTCAGTTTGGTTACCAAACAAACAAGTATGTTGGACCTATTCAATTATTTGTAGTTCCCAATCCTCAGCGTGTGAAAGAATGTATGAAAGAACTTGAAAAGCAAATCACGCTCTGGGATTCCGATTCTTATTTTACTGATGAGCAATTAGAAACAGCAAAAACTCAGTTGACGATAGATGAGATCTATAACCGTGAAAGAACTTCTAATTACATCCATACTGTAACTTTCTGGTGGGGCTCAGCCACAATAGATTATTATACAACTTATGTCGATAACCTGAAAAAAGTAACTCGTGCAGACATTCAGGATTACGTTCGAAAATACATTAAAGACAAACCTAAGGTTGCAGGCATTCTGATGTCATCGGAAATGAAAAAAACATTGGGTGTAGAAAGTTATGATCAGTTGTTTCAGTAAATAAATAAAATCAATATCATGAATAAATATCTTTCAGTGAGTAACATATCAATCATAATTTTATTCTGGATTATAGCTATTAGATCTGTTTCTGCCGATAGTGGCATTAAAGAATTGAATATAGATGGTCTCAGAGTTATTATTAAGCAAACTCCCAAAGAGGTTGTAAGCGCCCGCTTCTTTATTAGTGGAGGAACCTCAAATTACCCGCTCGATAAGCAGGGCATTGAATCAGTGGCCCTGAATACTGCACTTAATGGTGGTACCACATCAATGAATAAAACACAATTTAAAACTGCAGTAGAAAAGATCGGGACGAACTTAGACTATTCTTCCTCACTCGATTATAGCCAGATGAGCATGACATGTATTAAACCTTTTTGGGATCAATCATGGGCTTTGTTTGCTGATGCCATCATGAATCCGGCTTTTGATCCTAACGAATTTAGTCTTATACTGGATCAGATGGTAAGCAATGCCAAACAATCAGAGGAAAATCCAGATGCAGCACTAGCTCGCCTTGCAAATGGTTTTGCATTTAAGGGAAAGAATTACGAAAAAGATCCTAACGGAACCTCTGAGTCACTTTCAGGTTTGAAAGTTGATCTGACCAAATCTTATTATAAAAACACGGTAGGGAAAGCACGATGCTTTTTAGTTATTGTAGGAAATCTTACAGAGGAAGAGATCACTGCTAAAGTAAGGGCTACACTCGCAAAATTGCCGGGCGGAACAAGTGCTAAGCTGGAGCAGCGCTATCTCATCACCAAGGGCGCAGAAAATATTGTTGAAAGAGATATTGCAACAAATTACCTAAGTGGCATTATGTCTTCAGCTTCCCTGAACTCACCTGAAGGAATTCCGATGATGATGGCAATGTCAATAATGTATGACAGGTTTTTTGTGGAATTAAGAACCAAGCGAAGCTTATCATATGCTCCGGCGGCTTACATTAATACAGATGCAGTTATCAGCCCTTATAGCCAGGTATACATCTCTACTGATTCTCCCAAAAAATCAATTCAGGTGATGGTCGACTTATTAAATGATATTAAGAAAGTTGGCTTCAAAGAAGAGGAATTGGTAAACAAGAAAGAAGGATTTCTTACAAACTACCTCATTCAGTTAGAGACAGCTGCACAACAGTCTTTGGCAATCGGTAAATGGAACGTACGAGGAAACTGGAAGATGTATGATGAGTTCGTTGAAAGGGTTAATAAAACAACCTTAAAAGATTTGAACAGGGTGATGGATCAAAATACAAATGCTATTGTGTGGACTTACCTGGGAAAGAAAATTGATATAAGTCCAGAAGATTTTAAGCAAACGGAAGTATTTCAGAATAAGCCGTATTGATCTCCGTAATAAGTAAGCCACTCTTTACCAAAAGAGAGTGGCTTTAGGTCGATACTCCCGTTACAATCAGCTTTAATCAATCTACTTTGGTGTTTGTTTGAAGACAAGCTATTTTTTACGCTGCGAACGGGTACCATTGTAAGCGTTCCTGAATCAATTCTATCTGAAGATATCCTCTTTCAAACGATCTTTACCCTCTTCACCTTTACTGATCCTTCAAACGCTTAAAATCTGAAGCGGTAAATTCCTTGAATTTTTTTCATTGTCTCTATCTTAATAAAACATGAGCACATGTAACCGTATTGCAGATCAGTTTGCGAAATTGTTTGAGGGAGATTCATGGATAGATGTAAATATCATAAGCACCCTTAGCACTGTGAGTGCGCAGCAAGCCGCTAAAAAATTTTTGGGGATCAGTAATTCACTTTGGGAAATTGTTAATCACATGATCGGCTGGCGTGAAGCTATTCTTAAAAAAGTGATGGGTGAAAATATCTCTTCGCCAGACAACAACTTTTTTGAAACAATTACTGACACATCCGATAAAGCATGGCAGGAAACATTAAAACGTATAATGGCTTCACAACATATGTGGATGAAAATGCTCGAAGCGATGAATGATGATCAGTTAGATGAAATATTGCAGCCTGATAATCAAACTAAATATCATCTTATAGAGGGAATTCTGCAGCATGATGCTTATCACCTTGGGCAGATTGTGTTATTAAAAAAATTGCATGAGTAGGTTTATAATTTCTTGAAACAGAATGATCAGACTATAACTTCTCACAATGAAAACTTTCAGCACAATTTCAGCTTTCATATTATTCTTCTGTTCCTGTACTCAACTTAATGAGCCCATTACTCAGAAAAAAATCATTAATACAGATTCATTAAAGGAAGTGCTTAAACAAACTGACCTCGCTTTCTCTGACAGATCAAAGCAAGTGGGTATGAATGCTGCCTTTCTTGCTTTCGCTTCCGATAGCAGTGTTTTACTTCGTCCTTATTCCATGCCTGTTAAGGGTATTGATT
>JACCZZ010000404.1 GCA_013695715.1 Chitinophagales bacterium
ATCAATGAATCAGGCAAGATATTTTATGATTTATTTGCCTTGAGAAAAGGAAATCAGGGATTCTTCAAAACGGTGCATCTTCAGATTTTTCTTTTACTATTCACCATTCATTATTCAACATTCACCTTTTCACAAACACCTAATCAAATCATTAATACAGTCAATGAGCGATTCAGCAAGGTAAATGACTATAGGGCCGATGTGAATGTGAAGTGCGAAATTCCGTCTATCAAAATTGATGCGATCAACGCGAAAGTGATTTACAGGAAGCCGGATAAATTTAAAATCAAATCAACAGGCATTCTCGTACTACCCAAGCAGAATGCGAATTTTCTGTTTGCCACGATTGCAGACACCACCCAATATACTGCTGTAATAACGGGAGAAGAAATGATGGGTATGGTAAAAACACAGATCGTTAATGTGATTCCGAATAAAGACACCAGTGATCTGATACTTGGAAAATTCTGGATTGATGCAGTTCGGGGATTGGTATTGAAATCACAACTCACCACGAAATCACAGGGTACCATTCTTATCGAAAATACTTATGGCAATATGTCGCAATATGCACTGCCTGATAAAATGCTGTTCACGATAGAGACACAAAAGTTTAAACTGCCCAAAGCACTTTCTATGGATCTCAATACTTCAAAAAAAGACGTAGTGGAAGATGATGGAAAAGGAAGGATTACGTTAGTGCTCACCAGGTATGTGGTGAATAAAGGGGTGAGCAGTCAAGAGCTAAAGTGATATGTCACTTTTAAGAAGATGAGTAAAGGCATTCGACATTCCAAAAATCAAAATAATCTTCCCTTTAGTGTAAATTAGCTACTTTGTCCCCATCTATGAATACCATAAAATTGCCCCGCATAGCAGTATACGTATTTGCGCTGATGTTTTTAGTGCTGGTATACTTTATCATGAAAACTCTAAGCTTTTACCTGATACCGGCAACCCTGGCAGGATTGCTTGCCATGCTGATGTTGCCCCTAAACCGCAAGTTGGAAAGCTGGCGGATACCAAGACTTTTAGCGATAATTATTTCGTTACTCATCATTTTGGCAATCATCAGCGGCATCATCACCATCATCTCTACTCAAGTGTTGAAGTTTGCCAAGGATCTGCCCACCATTCAACAGCAGCTAACTGGAAAATTTCAGGAGTTTCAGCAATTCATTCAAAAAGCAACAGGCATAACTGCTGAAAACCAGATGAATTTTATAGATAAGGAAGTAGCTTCTATAATTTCTTCTGCTGACCAATGGGCTACCGGAATTTTGGTTGCCACCGGAGGTACGCTTGCTGGTCTTGGATTACTTATCATCCATTTCATCTTTATATTAATTTATAGAAGTAGAATTAAACTTTTCGTGCTTGGATTAGTTCCTGAACGCAACCATGAAAAGGCTAAGGAAGTGATGGTGCAAATAACGCAGGTTACACGCCAGTATCTGATTGGAGTAGTTACCGTGATGGCTATATTATCTGTTTTGAACTCCGTGGGATTGATGGCATTAGGTATTCAGAATGCAATATTTTTTGGAGTTCTTGCAGCCATACTCAACATAATACCATACATAGGAGTTTGGATTGGGAGCGGATTGCCTTTATTGCTTGCATTAATAACCAAGGACAGCTTGTTTTATCCTATTGGGGTAATTGCAGTGTTTTTGATAACACAATTTATTGATAACAATTTTCTGACACCCCGAATTACAGGGTCGCAGGTACAAATAAATGCTTTAGCAACAATAGGGGTAATTCTTGTTGGAAATTTGGTTTGGGGAGTAATCGGAATGGTATTATTCATCCCCCTATTGGGAATGGCTAAAATTCTTTTCGATAATGTGGATGAGCTAAAGCCTTTCGGACAGTTGATTGGTGAAGACGAAAAAGTAAAAAAGAAAAAGTTTGCTGGGAAAATTATACTGAGGCGGAATGCATAAAATTACTCCTGCTTGCCTTTCTCACCCACAAACTGGTGATTTCTGTCGCGAAAAAGAACATTGAATGTTGTAAGTGTTCCATAAATGCGTGTTATATACTGCTGCATGTTTACTTTATCTGCATCGGTAAGCTTAGAATGGCTGTTGATGTTTTGTTCCAGTACTCTCAATCTATCGCGAAGCATAATTATTTTATGGAAAAATAATTCTATAGGCAATTCTTTTGATTGAAGTTTCGGATCGGATGGTTTTAAAATAATAGTTCCCTTTAACCACCGTTCTCCTAAGGGAACAACCTCCTGAACATCGGCCCATTTTTGAAGAATTCCCAATAAAGATTTCTCCACTTCAGATAAGGTTTCTATTTCGGAAGAAATCTCGACTGCATCAATTACTTCCAGCTTTTCATCAAATTGATTGATCTCATGTGGCCCTGCCTCCATGAAGGTGATAAGGTAGGTGGTTAACCGTATCCCAGTGATGACGCCTAATCCATACCTGGAATGCTGCACCCTTGAACCTATTCCAGCTATTTTTTCTGCCATCATCAATATTTCAAGTTACACTTTCCTGATAAGTTAATAAGCCTGAGCAAACAACACGCGCTGATTTGATTTTTCTCCGGAATAAATACATCTTCCCTCTTGTTGCGGATTGTCTAAGGGAATGCATCGAATAGTTGCCTTTGTTTCCTCTTTAATCTTATTTTCTGTCTCAGAAGTTCCGTCCCAGTGTGCAGAAATAAATCCACCTTTCTCTTCCAGAACTTTTTTGAATTCCTCATAGGTTTCTACTGCTGTAATGTTTGAATCTCGAAATGCAAGTGCCCTATTATAAAGGCTGATTTGTATTTCATCAAGAAGATTTAATATTAATTCAGCGAGATCCTTCATAGGCACAGTTGATTTTGTTAAATCATCTCTTCTTGCAAGTTCGACTGTTTGGCTCTCCAAATCACGAGGCCCTATACCGATGCGAAGAGGAATCCCTTTCAATTCATATTCTGCGAATTTCCAACCAGGAGTCTGCTTCTCATCGTTATCATATTTAACCGTAATTCCCCGTAAGAGAAGCTCGTTCTTTATGGCAACCGCTTTTTCATTAATTGAAGTCAGTTGTTCCTCATTTTTATAAATGGGAATTATAACCACCTGCGTAGGAGCAATTTTAGGAGGCAATATAAGACCCTTATCATCTGAATGTGCCATTATTAAAGTTCCTACAAGGCGGGTAGATACACCCCATGAAGTTGCCCAAACATATTCAATGCTATTTTCATTGGTTGTAAATGTTACCTCAAATGCTTTCGCAAAATTTTGTCCCAGGAAATGAGATGTTCCAGCCTGAATCGCCTTACCATCCTGCATTAACGCTTCAATACAAAAAGTCTCCACCGCACCTGCAAAGCGCTCATTGGCAGTTTTTACACCCTTTATAACGGGTAAAGCCATCCATTCTTCGGCAAAGATTGAATACACGTCCAGCATCTTTCGTGCTTCATCCATAGCTTCGATACTTGATGCATGTGCTGTATGCCCTTCCTGCCAAAGAAATTCTGCCGTTCGTAAAAACAGACGTGTACGCATTTCCCAACGAACGACATTTGCCCATTGATTAATTAGCAGGGGCAGGTCACGATAAGAGCGGATCCAACTTTTATAAGTATTCCAGATCACAGTTTCTGAAGTGGGCC
>JACCZZ010000046.1 GCA_013695715.1 Chitinophagales bacterium
GTAAATTAATAAGATTGTGGATCTATAAAATATCGCTAAAAAAATTATTCTTGCTTTTAATCATTCACCACGACTGGCCTTATTAGACTACCCTGTCAATCCAAAACGGATATACGAAAAAGCGGGAGACAGGCCGCACAGTCTTTTATTTAATATCATTGGTTCACACCGCTTAACAATCAGTAATTACCTATCTGCTTCTATAAAGTATACAGATTCTCTTTTAAATATAAAGGATGAAAAGCTTTTAACCAATGATATAGAACCTGGCTGGAACAATGGATATTTCCCCGGGTTAGATATGATTATGCTTTACACCATGGTTTCTGAATTGATACCAGGTCATTATATTGAAATTGGCTCGGGAACCTCTACTAAGGTTGTATATAAAGCCAAAGTTGAAAATAATCTTAGTACTAAAATTACTGCCATTGATCCTTCTCCGCGAAGAGATATTGAAAAAATTGTTGACGTATTTGTAAAAACAAATATTCAGAATGTTTCTTTAGAAGATTTTAAAAACTTAGAAGAAAACGATATAGTCTTTTTTGATGGAACGCATTTGCTCTTTCCAGGTTCGGATGTGTTGTGGTTTTTTTTAGAAATCTTACCCATCCTAAAGAAAGGCGTTGTTGTGCATATTCATGACATATACCTGCCTTATGATTATCCTGAAGTCATGATTCGAAGGTATTATAATGAGCAATATATTTTAGCATCATGCCTATTGAGTAATCCTCAAAAATATGAGGTGATATGCCCAAATTATTTTATATATACTGAAAAGGCTTTACATAATATTCTTCAGATATACTGGCAGAGCGATAAATTAATTCATGTAGAAAAACATGGCGGTTCGTTTTGGTTTAAGATAAGGTAAGATCATCTGATCATCGAGGTGGGGACGCTGAGAAGAACTGGCATATTTTTACAGAGTAATGGACATGCAAGGGCAGTTGTTTCAAGGTTCTTCGGATCATCTGACAAGCGGTGACAACTTGTTGCCAAAGGATGGCGAAGTTTTAGTCTACCATGGATTTTTTAGCCAGAAGGAGAGCGATTGCTTTTATGATCATTTGCTTGATCAGATAGATTGGCAGCAGGATAAAATGAAAATCTATGGCAAGCAATTCGATCTGCCGCGATTAACGGCCTGGTATGGGGAGCATGCTAAGGATTATAGCTATTCAGGAATTTCTATGAGATCAAAGCCCTGGACAAAAGAGCTTATGGAAATAAAAGACAAAATTGAAGCAAATGCAAAATTGCATTTTACCAGTGTACTGCTTAATCTTTATAGAAATGGAGATGACAGTGTAGGCTGGCACTGCGATAATGAAAAGGTATTGCGTGTGAATCCAGTTATTGCGTCTGTGAGCTTAGGCGCAACAAGAACTTTTAAATTCCGACATCTGGAAGATAAAACCTTAATAAGGAAGGTGGAGCTGACACATGGTACGTATCTATTAATGAAAGGCGAAACCCAGCATAAATGGGAACATCAGATACCAAAAACTAAAAAAGTAACCACTCCAAGAATAAGCCTTACCTTCAGAATACTTGGGTGAGTTAAATTGACCAGGGTTGCTGTAAAGATACTATCCAAAAAACGTGAAAAGCAGTCATTGACTGCTTTTCAAGAAATTGCTTAATCGGAATTCCTGACAATTAATTTCTTCTTCCCCCCATAAAAATCATCACATAGTAGATGAGGGTGGCAAGGGAAGAAAGTGCAGCAACCACATAAGTCATCGCTGCCCACTTTAACCCATCTTGTGCTTTTGCATAATCAGGTCCCTCCATAAAGCCAGTTTTGCTAATCCATGCAAGGCCCCGGCGGCTGGCATCGAATTCTACCGGCAAGGTGATAAAGCTGAATAAAGTGGTTAAGGCAAACAGGACAATCCCGATAAGGAGAAGCTGAGGAAAAACCTGGATGGTTAAAATTCCAGCCAATAGTAGCCATTGCATCCAGCGGGAAGAAAAACTGACTACCGGAACAAGTGTTGATCTAAGGTTTAGCCATGCATAAGCCGTAGCATGCTGAACAGCATGACCGCATTCGTGAGCTGCGATCATTGCGGCCATAATGCTTCTGCCGTCATATACTTCCGGACTAAGATTTATAGACTTATTTATAGGATTATAGTGGTCGGTTAAAGAACCAGGTACAGAAGTAATCTGAACATCGTACAACCCATTGTCGCGAAGCATCTTCGCTGCTACCTCCTTTCCACTCATACCATTCGGAGTAGGGAAAGTACTGTATTTCGTCATCTTAGAACGCAATCGTGCCTGTACGATAAAGCCTATCAGGAGCAATCCGATCATGAGAATAAAAACAAGCGTTTGCATGATTGATTAATTTTTTTTTGAAAACACAAAGATATTATACTTCGTTCAATGGATAAGAGCAATAACGATTATACCCGTTTTGTATTTTAAATTTTGATCTCAATGATATTGCAGCTTCTACAATGGAAGTTTGTTCAGATAGCTTTCCTGAATCAGGAATCGCTCCCGAACATTACTATTAAGCTCTCGTTTGATAAGGAAACGAAACCCCATATCTTTGCCATAAATTGAAAAATCTTTGGAGGGAATTCAGTCACATATTGAAGCATTGATCTTTGTGGCAGAGCAACCACTTTCCGTTAAGGAGATTCAGGAATGCCTGATTCGGCTTGTTGGCCTGGAGCTGAACTCCAGCGAAATAGAATCGCATCTGGAATTACTGATTCAAAAGTATCATGAGGGTAATCACTCTTTTGAAATAGTGCCTCTCGCCGGTGGTTATCAATTTCTTACCAAACCCGCCTTTCAGCCCACTGTCAGTGAATTTCTGAAGAGCAAACTGAACAAGCGGCTCTCTACTAATTCACTTGAAACACTTGCGATCATTGCCTACAGGCAGCCCATTTCAAAACCAGACATTGAAAGAATCCGCGGCGTGAATTGCGATTACACCATCCAAAAATTATTGGAAAAAGAACTGATCTCCATTGTAGGAAGAAGCGAGGAGCTTGGTAAACCACTGCTATACGGCGTGAGCCAGTTCTTCATGAATTATTTTGGCATTAACTCAATAGATGACCTTCCCAGGCTCAAAGATCTCGAGCAACCAACCGATAATGTGATCGGCGCACCTTCAGAAAACTGAGCAGTTATTTTTCACCAGATTATTTTATCTATTCTACTTCGTATTGAGAGACTTTCCTCAGTCCATGAAGCATTTTTCTGCGACGTTCATAATTTTTTTCATTCCTGAATTCATTGAATAACCTCCAGTTTGTCATAACCGTATTTTCGTCAAATAGCCAGATCCCCTCCTCATTGCTTGCATCTAGTGAAGGCAAATATTCCAACTGAAAATTCATCAGCTCGCCTTCATGAATGAAGATGATCGTAAGTCGCATCGCACAATATTAATGATTTGTAATAGGGGTTGAGGGAAACATCGAATCTATCCAACTCGTCATTTCTTCAGAAGTGATTGCCTCTTCCACATCTTCTACTGCTGCCAATTCTTCAAGCCGTGCATTAATTGCCTTACCTTTTTCCAGAGCTTCAGCATACGCGATATTGCTAAACGACACCATTTGATATGGGGAGATATACCTGCCCTCAAACCTGTCTGCAATGAGCCTTTCAATGTTCTTCTTTTTCAGAAAATATGGATCAGCTACCAGATCACGCATCTCGATGAAATTGTTCAGCGCCAGATCAGCAATGGCATCTGCATTTGGCTTTCGTAATTTTTGAAACTCTGATAAAACCATATTCCAATCTTCCTCATATTGATTCATAAGTTCATAAAGCACCGTACAATCTTCGAAGCCGCAGTTCATGCCCTGGCCGAAGAAAGGCACGATGGCATGTGCTGCATCACCAATCAGGCAGCATTTGTCCTTGTATATCCATGGAAAGCATTTTACAGTAACAAGAGATGATGTGGTGTTGCGATGAAAATCTTCTTTATACGTGGGCATGAGAGGTACCACATCAGGAAAATATTCAAGGAAAAACGTGGATACATCTTCGTTGGTTTTTAATGAAGAAAATGATATTGGCCCATCAAACTGAAAAAATAGAGTACATGTAAAGCTCCCATCCAGGTTAGGAAGAGCTATGAGCATGAAATTCTTTCGCGGCCAGATGTGCAGAGCATTTTTGTGCAAGAGGTGTTCGCCGTTTTTTCCTGACGGGATGGTTAGTTCTTTATAACCATGATCAATATACGATTGCGACAAATTGAACCGGTCAAGAAATTGCATGCTATGGCGAAGCGCTGAAAAAGCGCCATCAGCACCGAAGATAAGATCACTTTTAGTCGACGGAATTAGGCTATTAGAATCGAAGACGATGTTACCTTTTTCCAGATCAATAATTTCAGCTCGCTGGTTAAAGTAAAACCTATTGCCGGTTTGTTCTGAAGAAACATCAATGAGAAGCTTATTCAAAGCAGCTCTCGACACCGAATATATCGCCTGACCCTCTTTTCCATAAGGCTGTAAATTTTGTGAACCATTCACGGAGTGCACCATTCGTCCTACCATGGGAATAGCGATTTTTCGAACTGAATCTTTTAGGCCGGCAAGCTCAAGTCCCTTCCATCCACGATCACTGAGAGCAAGATTTATTGATCGGCCGGCAGTGATTTTCTCCCTCCTCATATCTGGCCGACGTTCGTAGACAGAAACCTTATATCCGCGCTTCGCGAGATAAACTGACAGCAGTGATCCAACCAGGCCAGCACCAAGAATTGTTATTTCTTTCATGAACGGCGCTTAGTTTTACGATTGAGATGAGATGCCATTGGCCCTTCTTCCAAACAATTTTCAGTCACTTTAGCATCAATTAGCTTTGCGAGAAGTTCAATATCTGACCGAGTCGCCACACCTCTTCAAATGTATTATACAATGGAACTGGAGCCATGCGTATCACATTTGGCTCACGCCAGTCGGCCATAACTCCGCTCGCGGTTAGTAAATTGAAAATTCTTTGACCATCAGAAGCTGCGATCATTGAAAGCTGACAACCTCTTTCAAAAGTATTCGCGGGTGTTATAATTTTTAGCTCTGCTGACGGATTTCTGTTATTATATTCATTAATAACAAACTCAAGATATCCCGTCAGTGCTTCGCTCTTGGTTCGTAAATTTTTAATACCCGCTTCGTCAAAGATCTCAAGCGAGGCCCGGTGTATTGCCATAGCAAAAACGGGTGCATTGCTCAATTGCCATCCTGCGGCACCAAATTGAGGGCTAAACTTTTTCTTCATCTGAAATCTTGTCTCCTCCTCGTTGCCCCACCAGCCAGCAAAGCGTGGAAGCGACTTATCACTGCCATGTTTTTCGTGCACAAAGACCCCAGCAACTCCTCCGGGGCCGCTGTTCAGGTATTTATAGCTGCACCAGCATGCAAAATCTACGTTCCAATCATGTAAAAGCAAAGGCACGTTTCCAATGGCATGAGCAAGGTCGAAACCAACATAAGCTCCGGCGTTATGGCCAGCCTCCGCAATCGTTTTCATATCAAATAGCTGACCGGTCAGATAATTTACCCCCCCAAACATGATGGTAGACAATTGTTCGCTGTTTTTGTCAATTACCTGAACAATATCCTCTGTTCTAATAATGTGTTCTCCCTCTCTTGGCTTTATCACGATGATGGCTTCATCAGGATCATAACCATGATAGCGCACCTGCGATTCAACTGCATACTGATCAGATGGAAATGCATTGGCTTCCATTATAATCTTGAACCGATTTTTTTTCGGTTGATAAAAGGAGACCATCAGCAAGTGCAGGTTGCTTGTTAGTGATCCCATCGCTACAACCTCTTCTTTATTTCCGCCAACAATCTTTGCAAGTGCCTGTTCGCAAAAGTGATGATAATAGAACCAGGGATTTTTTGCTTTAAGGTGAGCTTCTACTGCAAGGGTTTTCCAGTCTAAAAATTCCTGATCAACATATGAATGTGCTTTTTTAGGGAACAACCCGAGCGAGTTTCCTGTAAAGTAGATCACCTCCTTTCCATTCAAGTTGGGAAAATGAAAATGATCACGAAACTTTCTTAAAGGATCAGCATCATCCAGTTGCCGTGCACATGACAAGCTGTTTTCTAAAGTTCTCTCCATGATCTACTGAGCATAATTAACTGCCGCCTTATTGTTCTTCTTTATACCACTCAGCATACATTACATAATTGTTCGCGATCCGCATATTAATCTGTTCGAAATGCTCAGGTGAAAGCTCCTTAACTTTCTTAGCTGGAACACCGGCATAAATGCTTCCTGATTCCACACGCATATTTTCAAGCACAACTGATCCTGCGGCTATGAGAGAATTCATTTCAACCAAGGCATGATCCATAACAATGGCTCCCATGCCTACCACCACATTGTCGCCAAGGGTGCAACCATGCACTATTGCGCCGTGACCAATGGATACATTATTGCCAATCATTGTAAAAGCTTTCTGATAAGTGCAATGAATGACGGCTCCATCCTGTATGTTTACCCTATTGCCAATGCGAATGTAATTCACATCTCCACGAACAACAGCATTGAACCAAACGGTGCAATCATCTCCCATTACTACATCTCCTGCGATGACAGCGTTGTCGGCAAGGAAACAATTCTTGCCAAACTGAGGCATAATGCCGTGCACCCTTCTTATGATGGGCATTTGAAAATACTTAAGAGGAAGCGAGTCTGTAGGAGCCAAAATTAACCATTGGTAAATTTTACCTAAAATTACTATGTCTCTTTCATTATCTGTAATTCGATTCCCCAAACATATTTCTTAGAGGTATTCAAACTATTATACTCCCAGCCAAGCATCATTCGCCTTAAATAGGAAAGACGTTGAAGCAGAAATCCTTTTAAGGGAGGATGAATTTATTAATACAACCCCAATTCAGCTAAGACATGTTATCAATACTTCGTCTTAAGTTATGGAGTTCTTGTACCAGTTTGGACTCATCTTTCTCGAGAGCCCATCTGAGCAGGGATTCAAATTCATCAAGCTTTTGAGTTAAGGAAGAAACAGTACTCTCAAGATTGTCGGTAGATTCTATCAGTTTAGATTCAGGGGGCATTCTTAAACGTTTATTAAATTAAAAAAATGAATATATAAGATGGGCAGTAAATAGTGTTTGGATCCTAACTTATGGTTTTAAAATGATCCGGAATTGTCTGAAACCACTTTCTGAGGCAAAAATGAAATAAATTTAGTATTCTACAAAGTTTATAGTTCTACTATTACCTTCGTGATTATCTCAGTGGATCCTGCAGAGATGATGGTAATATATTAATGATATTATTTCCAGCTTCAGTCATTGATATTGTTATTCAAGGGTACTTACTGCGATTTCAATATCCTTCTTAAATTCTCATCTGTCTCCGATGTTTTTATGCTTTCAATTTTTACATCTAAAGCTGACATTTCGGTGGTAATCCATTCGAGATTCGTTGCCAGATTTTGAGATTCCTCCGTTTCTTTTGTCGTTTGCATTAGCTGATTTTTCCAAGTTTCTTTTTGAGCTGCCATAGCATTAAAACTGTTCATTAAGGTGTTTATGGCCGCAAAGCGAACGTACCATCTGTCATCATTTTGAGCAATGTCATAAAGAGTTGACAACGCTTCTTGCACCACCTCAGGATTGCCTATCATCCGTGAAAGATAAATCCCGTATGAAGAGACAAGATCATAGGAGACATCATCTTTATTCAACTGTGAAAGAAGAAAATCATTTTTATCGGGGCCGGCCAGATTCGAATAAATATTTCCCAATGCACTGATTATTTCGTCGGAAGAATCATTCTCCAGGAATTGAGCAGCCTCGAATGCTTTTATAGAATCCAGTTCTAGCAAGGCCGAAAGTGCTGTTGAAATCACCAGATAAGAACTGTCGCGTAAACTATTTTCTATCACTTCTTCAACATTGTGGTCGTTCCATTGACCGAGTTGTTCTATAGCAGCAGCGCGGACATGGGACTTCGGGTCTGATGATGCCATTGATATAATTTTCTTCTTCAGCTCCCCATTCAAATCATTATCTAAAACAATATTTTGTGCCGCAATGGTTCTAATAGCCCACATGGTATCATTCAGGCCGCGTAACATCACCCTGGAATAAAAAGAATTGTCTGACTTATCAGAAAAGAATTGAAGTGCTTCGAGCCGATCCATAAAGAGAGGAGCATGCTCTATCTGAAATGCAAATGATGTATCAGATTTGTTGTCACTTTTTTCACAGACAAGACTTTTATCAGCATCTGTATTAACCAAATCTGGTTTGGTATCGCATGAAAAGCTAAAAGTCTGTTGCCTTTTGTTCATAACAATTTCACGCCTTGTTTTGGTGCCATTTTCATATATATCTACGTTGATTGGCAGGCGAAAAACCATATCTTCAGCATCCTGAATCTGATTCAATGTAACGACAACTAACTTACTTATTGAATCATAATTATATTGAATATCAAGTATAGGGTGACCAGGTGACAAAAACCATTGATCAAAAAACCAATTCAGATCTTCTCCTGTTACCTTTTCAAATGCCAGCCGCAGCTGGTGCACTTCCGCGGTGCCGAATCGGTTAGATTCCAGATAGGTTTTAAGTGATAGAAAGAAAGCCTCATCTCCAACATATTTTCGAAGCATGTGAAGAATTCGACCGCCTTTTTGATAGCTGATCGCATCAAAAACTTCTTCTTTATCATCATACTCATAACGGATAAGGGGGGCATTAACAGACCTTGAATAATATAGGTAGTGGTTGAGGTCATTGTTGTTTCCAAAATCCGCTTCATCTCTCCCATACTTATATTCATTCCACAAGTATTCACCATAGGTAGCAAAGGATTCATTAAGCGGAAGATTTGACCACGATTCACATGTTATCAAATCTCCAAACCATTGGTGAAATAATTCATGAGAGATAATGTCTTCATGGTTTCCATCAATCATTTCGCGTGACGTCTGCTGCATTTTATCAAAAAAGACCGTTGCAGATACATTCTCCATTGCACCTGTAACAAAATCATGTACGACCACCTGGGAATATTTGGGCCAGGCATAGGGCACACCTAATCTTTTCGAAAAAAAGTCAATCATCTCTGGAGTATTGCCGAAGATCTTTTTCGCATAGGGAGCATATTTCTTATCAAGATAATAATTCACTTCCAACTCTTTAAAATGATCTTTTACTACCGTGAATGGTCCTGCTGCCATCATAACAAGATAAGGTGCATAGGGAAGTTCCATTTTCCAGGTATCAGTGTGAGTACCATCACCATTACTCTTAGAGGAAATCATCATGCCATTCGAAAGGGTAACAAATCCATCCTCTACCGTCATAGACAGTTCGGTAGTCATTTTCATGTTGGGTTTATCTATTGTTGGAAACCAGGCGGAACTGCTTTCTGTTTCGCCCTGTGTCCATAATTGGCGGGGTTTTTCAGGGTCTTTTCCATCAGCATTGATGAAGTATAAGCCACGCGCATCGTTGATAGCTGCGGAACCCTTTACTTGAAGCTCATTGGGTTTTGCAGTATAGCTTATATAGATTGTATACTGCTCTTCACGTCGGTATTTTTTATCCAGGCTGATGTAAAGCGAAGATGAATCATAGCTGTACTTGAGCGGAAGGTTTCCTCCTGTTTTTACCAATTCAACCTGGTGAATGTCGAAGCCTTTTGCATCCAGGCGAAGAGAATCAGTCTCATAAAAATGAGGCTTTAGAGTGATGTAGGCTTTTCCGAAAAGATGCATTTTCTTCCAGTCAAAACTCACCTTTAGCTGAGTATGCACCAGATCATTAATTATTGTGTAAGAAGGCTGATAAGCAGCAGGATGAACTTCAATTGCATCTTCAGGAATTTCATAAATTAAGGAATCGCCCCGACTGGATGTCTCACCGATCTGATCAATCTGAGAAGTTTTATGTGTGACTGAACATTGGGTTATTATAAATAATAGCGCGGCAAGAGTTAATAAAGCAACGGGTTTCATTATGAACGGATATGACTTTATAAAAGAGGTTGAATTTGAAGAAGAAAATAATTATCGAAAACTAAAAGAAGCAAAAATAGAATTAAAGATCTTGCCGGCTGTTTATATATGCTATTGCTCTTAAACAATAAGTGTTTGCTTTGCACACAGTCTATGGTTGATGAATTCGTCTAATAACAAAGCGATGTATAAAGTAAAAGTCAGCAATGATGCCGAGTGTGAAATTGAATTTTCAGGAAGTGATTTCACTATTAATGGTGTCGGCGGTGCCTGGGATAAAATTGTTGTTGGAAAAAACCGTTGGCATATCCTAAAGGATAAACATTCATTTTCATGTGAAATTGTTGCAGCCGACAGAATAAATAAAGTACTCAAGGTAAAAGTTAATGGCTCCACTTACAATGTGAAGGTAAAAGACAGGTATGATGAGTTGTTGAAAAAGCTCGGTATGGAAGCCACTGCTGTTCAAAAGGTAAACAATATCAAGGCACCCATGCCTGGTCTGGTGCTAAAGTTAATGGTAGCTGAAGGGGATGAGATAAAAAAAGGTGATTCTGTTGTGATTCTTGAAGCCATGAAGATGGAGAACATCATCAAGGCTCCGGGCAGTGGAACGGTTAAATTAATTAAGGTCAATGTGAGAGACGCAGTGGAGAAAAACCAGGTTCTGCTCGAATTATATTAAGATCGAATCCTGATGTTGTTACTTCATCTCCATCACCACCTTCGCTGCTTCATTCAAATAAACATCTTTCTTTAGGTTTTTCAAAAATTGATCATTCCTTGCAACTCTCGTTGAGTCAGAATTTACTTTTGAGAGATCAACTTTTAAATTGGAGACGGCAACAAGGGCTGTGTCCGAAGTAATTGCATCATATTTTTTTTGTTTTTCATCCAGCTCATTTTGTTCCCCGCTATATCGTTTGTAATTTAAAGAATACATGGAATGCTGGCTGCGAATCTTATAGTCATCAGCCTGTTCGGCTATTAATTGAAATGGTGAACTTGATGAAATACGATTTTGACTATGGGCTTTCAATGCTGGCAGATTATAATGTGCGCTCCAGGTTTCATAATTAGCCTTTGAAATTTCATCCCAGCCTATAGCATATTTGTCTTCTTTCTCTCCACTGGGAATCTCAGCATAAGGGTCAGGTAATTCAATGTCTGGAATCACACCCTTCAATTGCGTGGCATCACCATTGATTCGATAGAATTTCTGGATTGTAACTTTTAATGATCCAAACCCTGGAGCGCTGTTGGTTGCCCGGGACACGAAGTTGTCGAGGTTAAAAATATTCTGAACGGTGCCCTTTC
>JACCZZ010000062.1 GCA_013695715.1 Chitinophagales bacterium
GTCATCTCATCATTTGCATACAAGGTCGCTTCGATGACGGCAGGCTTCCACCACTCTGTTTGCTGTGAAATATCTCCCCGCTGATTGATGAATGCCGAGGTACCTGTGTTCGCTGATTGAGCAAGATCTCTCCTTGCTTCTATAGATCGTAAACGGGCATATTGCAGGTGCTGCTTGTGACCAGCGGTGTTGCCCCACCATCCATCATTTGTTATCACGAAAAACAAATTCCCTCCACGGCGGACATACTCAGTTACATATTCTCCATAGATAGATTCATAGCAGATCATAGGAGCAACACCAATAGAATCCGGACTCTCAAAAACATCACGGTGATCCTGCTTACCAAGGCTACCACTGATGCCTCCCATTTGAATTGCCAGCGGTTCAAGTATCTTAAAGAGCTGTGGGTAAGGCATTTGCTCTACACCGGGAACGAGTTTCGATTTATGATAAAATGGAATGTGGTCTGATGAATCAAGCTGTATAGCTGTATTAAACGCATCAAACCAATAATGAGTGTTTTCAGCATATCGTGCAGTTGCAGTTGCATCAGCATCATAACGCTGATAGGCATTAATTCCCGTTATAAGCTTAAGATCAGGATATTGAACAAAAAAATCCTTGACTTTTTTAATTGTCTTGTCTTCTTCAAGATCATTTATAAAGATCCCCTGGGGAATCGCTGTTTCAGGCCAAACTAAATAATCCGTTTCATCATCAATTCTTTCTTTAGAGAGCTGAATCAATTTATCTAATTGCTGATCGAGTGAGGAGAGGTCAAATTTTTCATTGTATGGATCGATGTTCGGCTGAATTACAACTACATCCTCTGGCGTTCCCTTTTCATCGTATGTGAAATAGATGCCAGCGGAAATGATTGCAGGTATTATTAATATGCCAATGGTGGAATAAAGAAAAATTGGCTTGTATTTATTGGTTGAATTTATAAATACAGCAAATCCTATTTTTTTCCTGATAAGCTGATAAATAAAAATATTAGAAGCAAGTATCCATAATGTTCCCCCGAACACTCCTGTATATTCATACCATTGCACAACCTGCGGAACCTTAGCGAAACCATTTCCCAGGGTAAGCCACGGCCATGTAAGATCCCACCGAAGGTGTATAAACTCAAATGTGATCCAGTAAGCAATAAGCGACACATAACCCCATCGTTCCCCAAGGCGTTTCTTGGTCAAGTGAAATCCAAGCAACGGTATGCACATCAAAAGTGGATTGGCGGTATTGGCAAATACGCCTGCAATTGCGGTTGAGATATCCTTGGTTCCGAATACTGTAGCACCTACCCACCACGTAGTAAGCACATTCCAAATTAATAATGCAAGATAGCTATAGCGGAAAAAATTTTTGGTAGAACGGTTAGATGAAGCACAGGCCTCATCAAGCCATAGAATAGGAACAAAGCCAATGAAGAGCAAAGGAAAAAAAGGCAAAGGAGGCCATGCCAACGACAGCAACAGGCCACTTGCAATAGCAAGCATGTATCTTTGTTTTTTACTCGTCATCATTTTTCTTTCTTCCTTCAATCACCACAACAATTTCTCCTTTTACCTTTTTGAGCTTATAGAATTGTAGAAGTTCCGGCAATGTACCACGCTTTGTTTCTTCAAAAAGTTTCGTTAGTTCTCGGGAAACGCTTACACGACGGGTTTCACCGAAAATTACCATCAGTTCTTCAAGCAGCTTTTCCAAACGGTTAGGAGATTCATAAAGTATGATTGTACAATCTTCATTTAACAACTCTCTCAGCTTTGTTTGACGGCCTTTCTTTTGAGGAAGAAATCCCGCAAATAAAAAATTATTGGTTGGAAAACCAGAGACCATCAGGGCAGGAAGAAATGCTGTAGCACCAGGCAAACAGATGACATTAATTTGTTGCTTAATAGATTCCCTCACGAGTAAATATGCCGCATCTGAGATGCCCGGAGTACCCGAATCGGAGATGATTGCCATTGATTGCCCTTGCTTTATCTGATGCACCAGCCTTTCAGTCATCTCATGTTCATTGTGCTGGTGATAGGCAGTCATTTTTGTCTCAATGCCAAAATGCTTTAACAGCGTTCCTGAATTTCTGGTATCTTCTGCAAGAATCGTATCCACCTCTTTTAGAATTCGAATAGCTCTGAATGTGATGTCTTCAAGATTCCCGATAGGTGTTGGAACGATAAATAGCGAAGACATATTAAATAAGGAGAAGCTTGTAGGTTTTAATTTGCTTACCTGATGTAAAATTAATGCTGAATGAGCTTACAGTATGGTCTAAAACAATTAATCAGAAACTATCAGTGAACCGGATCAGTAGCTCCAGCAGATCATCATAATCAGTTAAAGGCAGGGTTTCAGCACGATCGTAAATATCATGATAAGCAGAGATTCCGCCCAGAGTATAAATAAAAAAGCATGGAACATGCATGAGATAGAAAGGATAATGATCGCTGTTGGCAGCCTTGCCACGGGGTAAAATCTGCTTTAGCAACTGCTCTTTATTGTTCAAATTTACTAACGAATCAAACTGCTTTGGGAACTCAGTTGCATTTACCACTTTAATACCTTCATCACCTGTTCCGACGATGTCAAGATTTATAAGAAATTTTATTTTCCCTAACGGGAAGAGTGGATTGCTCACATAATGCTGTGAGCCAAGCAGGCCCAACTCTTCACCACTGAAACAGATAAAAGCGACACTGTATTTTACAGGATGAGTAGCGAAGTAACGTGCAAGGTTTAAAACCATTGAGGTGCCGCTTGCATTATCGTTGGCACCTGGAAAATAGACACCGTTTCCCATTTTACCAAGATGATCATAATGCGCAGTGAAGACCATAAATGAATCAGGAAATTCATTTCCTCTTACATAGCCTATTACATTTTGAGTTTTGTAATTTAATTTCAACTTGCTTTCTATATTAACCTTAACTGTAGCTTTTTTCTTATCAGGAAAAGCTTCTTTTACGTGGAGGTAACAAAAAGGCATTTGTTCTGCTGCCGCATCCCACGATAATTTGTTATCTGAAAATTCAACAACACCGCGTGTTCCATAGGCATTGGTTTCGGATATCGCTTTCTGCAAAACAGCATATTGATGTTTTGTGAATCCATCTTTTGCGACCATCAGCATTTTTGCGGAAGGTCTTTTCACTGACAGGCTATTCACTATCTTTTGAACCGCGACAATGGTGGTATCAAGAGAATTTTTTCGCAGAGTAATACCTTTAAATTTTCCATTGCATGAATTAGAGGAAGCATCAACTAAAAAATCTTTTCCAGCCACGAGATCTTTTCCACTCAGCTTAACATGCATCATCCCTGGAAATACAGTTGCATTTAAAGTAAAGGGCTGAAAATAATCTTCCTGAAAAGATTTCAATCCTGCATCCACCATCTTAGCCTTAATATACCTGGCTGCCTTCCAGTCACCTGAATCTACATATCCTCGTCCATGCATTTTATCTGAAGTCAGAGTATCTATAATCTCGTGAGCATATCTTATAGTCGGTGATTGAGCCACAGCATTGCAACACAGAAGCTGAAAGCAAATTAGGGGGAAGAGAAATCGTGAGCAGGCAATGAAGAAAAATGAGAGAGGGGCAAAATGTCTTTTCCTGTCAAGGAGACAAATAGTATGATGAGTTAGAAGTGATAAAATACAACCCTCAAACTTCTTGGAGAATATCTTAAAATTAAAGTTACTCATGTACCTCTAATTCGTAATATTCCATGACTGGATTTGCAAGCAGTTTTTTACAGGCATCTTCAGCAAGAGCTTGCGCTTGTATGGCATCGGTCGCTTCTATTTTTAATTGAATGTGTTTGCCAATTCGTACATCTGCTACCTCCTTAATTCCTAAATTGTTTAAGCCATGCAGAACCGCTTTACCCTGCGGATCAAGCAGCTCCTTTAGGGGCATTACTTTTATTTCGGCAATGTAGGTCATAAATTAGGCAGATTTCAGATTTAGTAAATAGACAAGAGATTACACATTCAACAGTGGACAAGTGTATGGACAAGGTCTTCAATTAGTTCAATGTTCATTCGTTTTTTGCCTCGTAAGATTTAAAGAAAAGATGTCTAACGATACAAAGTATTATGTAGAGAAGAATTGCTAATGCCACACCGGTGTATTTAAAAAAAGTAACCAGAAAAATAGTGGAGAGAAAAAAAATAATCCGCCACTCATTTCCTCTCCAGCCGAGAGATCGCGATTTGAATGAAAACATTGGAATCTCAGATATCATGAGAATAGAAAAAAAGAATATCATGAAATAGAGTACCCACTTATTTAAAATAAGGGGAGCCAGGTTGTATGCATCTGTAAAGATTATAAGTGGAAGTGCAGCAGCAAATAAGGCACTTGCCGGTGTGGCGAGACCAA
>JACCZZ010000065.1 GCA_013695715.1 Chitinophagales bacterium
CAGACTTTTCTTACGTGGAAAAATCCATCAGTAAGCAACCTTCAATACAATGTTTACCGTTCTGCGTCACCTCTGAGCTCTGCCTCCGATCTGAACACAGCAACCTTTCTGGGATTTGTCCGGGATAACTCTGCGAAAAACGTCAGGAAATCAACATTGCAGGGACAAAGTTTTTATTTCACAATAAATCCTGCAAATGGTCCTTTGGCAAATGATAGGGGATTGTACGTTGTAACCTGCATTAACGTTGGAAGTTATTATTATGCAGTTACTGTGGTTACCCTCATTAATAATCAGGAAGATAAATCAGTAATTAACAATTCAAACAGTCTTAACTCTCCCATTTCAGAATTCGTTGCCAATCCAAAGCCAATATTACAGTATCAATCAGTGAATACAGATGGAAAATTAAGATATGAGTATGCCCAATGGGGAAACAATCAGGACGCCCCCCATTATCCCGCATTTAATAATGCCGGATCTTATGGTTATAATTTTACGCTCTTCAAAGCTGGTAACAGCACAAATGGGCCAATCTATGTCATCTATAACGATGAGGATCCGTTTTCTACTACTCTGACGAATAACCTTAATAACTGTAATATTCTGAAGCTTGATGATTATTTACCCAACGGTATAACGACCAATTGGTCGGGCTGGAATGAAAACTATGACATGTATGCAACTAATAATCCGGTTGCAGTAACCGGTGTTGTAAGAATGTATACACAATGCCGGGTAAAAGAAACAATTGAATGGACAAGAAAATATATATCTGCTGATAGCAACAAAGTTTACTTAACCGGGGTCTCCCACAATGGATTTGGAGCATTGCTCACTGCTCAGATGTACCCAAATATGGTAGCAGCAGTTTACGCTAAAGTTGCTCCCATACTTTATAAGGCTATGGCCAATACAGAGCGAGAGCAACAATGGTGTAAAACTACACTTAACCTCCCCTCGGATTACCCCGATCCAAACACAGGTGCTGCCATACCGATATGGTATCTGTTAGATATGCGCCATATGTACATTGCGAATTCAAACCGAGGTATTCCCTATATCGGTGGTGTTCATGGCAAACAAGATTTTACAATCGGATGGGTTCAAAGCAAATTTTGGTATGATTCGGTGAACGTCTCTAAACAGGGGGGAGCCTGGTATTGGGATCAACGCAATCATGATAATGATGGTGCAAAGTTTCTCGATACGGAAGTAACTCCGGAATATGAACGTTTCACACTTGCACGTTCTTTTCCTGCTTTTTCAAATTGCTCCATAAATCAAAATCCCGGAAATGGAGCTAATAATAGCGGTGATGCCTGGGGTGCTATCAACGGCTACCTGGACTGGAATGATGCGTCCATCATTGATAATAATTTTAACTACTCAATCACTTGTTTCGTAAAAGATCTATATGCCGGAGGTGTGCCGGCCCCCTCCCAATACGATTCCTGCACCACTAGCATCACCTTGAGAAGGGTGCAGCACTTTACACCTACCATAGGGCAAACTGTTTATTGGACGGTAAAGAACAACAATGGCATTACAGTGCAGCAAGGAACAACAACTTATACCGGTGCACCTATCACTTTAAACGGAATAAAAATTTACCGAAGCAGCAGTACCATAACAATGACCATCGAGGATTGCTCGATCTGGAATGTACCTACACCTACAATTAGCTCCAATGGGCCAACAACTTACTGCCTTGAGAATCCTTCAACACTTTCTACAATTTCGGGATATTCTTATCAGTGGAAAAAAGGAGACATTGCCATTACAGGCGCTACCAACCAAACCTATTCACCAACATCCTCTAGCACAAGTTATAAAGTCTTAATTAGCGATGTACATGGTTGCACCAAACTCTCTGATAATTTTGCAGTTACAGTCAATACCCCATCCACTCCTGTAGTAACTGCTCCCGATGGAACAACCATTTGCCAGGGAGAAACTACAACCCTTACTGCTAATACTGGCTATAGCTCCTATCAATGGTCATCAGGTCAATCTACGCTCTCAATTCCCGTTTTAACCTCTGGAAATTATTCTGTTACTGTTACGGATGCGAACGGTTGTTCTGCAAACTCCGCTGCTAAGACCATCATTGTTAATCCTTCACCACAGCCTTCTATAACTGCTTCTGGTCCTATTTCATTTTGTGACGGCGGCGCTGTTACTCTTGATGCAGGTTCAGGATATAACAGCTATAGCTGGTCAAATGTAAAGAATACACAAAGCATTACGGTAACAGCTTCGGGAACATTTACTGTAACCGTCACAAATACTTACGGTTGTGCCGGAACCTCTGTTCCTTTAACTGTAGATGAATGGATTCTGCCTACACCCGTAGTAACTACCAGCATTGGCACTACAACCTTCTGTGCAAATACAGGAGTATATTTAACTACTCTTTCAGGATATAGTTATCAGTGGCAAAAAAGCAATGTCAACATCAGTGGAGCTACTGCACAGAATTACACACCTACTGCTACGGGAAGTTATAAAGTAATAATCACTGATAGCCATGGGTGCTCAAAATCTTCAATAGCACTTTCCATTACAATTAAGACAAATCCCGCTCCTGTTATCACCGGACCCAGCGTAGTATGCCAGGGGTCTTCAGTAACTTTAAGCAGCGGAACATACCCCTCTTATGCATGGTCCACAGGAGCGAATACTCCTACTGTAAGTGTGAATGGTGCAGGTAACTACAGTGTTACCGTAGCAGATAGTTATGGCTGTTCGGGCACCTCACCTATTAAGACAATTACTTTAAGTCCATTGCCTTTACCTGTTATCACTTCCCAAGGTTCCACTCAATTCTGTGACGGAGGTTCAGTAACTCTTGATGCTGGTAACGGATACAGCAGTTATAGCTGGTCTAATGGTAAAAACACACAAACAAATTTAATAACATCTTCAGGAACATTTACAGCAACAGTAACCAATGCAAGTGGCTGTTCCGGAACATCGGCTCCCGTTGTTGTGGATGAATGGATTCCCCCCACCCCAACTGTATCAACAAGCACTGGCGCTACTACTTTCTGTGCAAACACAGGTGTGTATCTGACTACCTCTGTTTCCGGATATAACTATCAGTGGCAGAAAAGCAATGTAAATCTTGCAGGTGCTACAAACCAAAACTATAGCCCTGCTTCAACGGGAAGCTACAAGGTAATCATCACCGATAGCCACGGATGCTCAAAATCTTCAATAGCACTTTCAATCACCATAAAAACTAATCCCGCACCGGTTATAACCGGACCCAGCACTGTCTGTCAGGGATCTTCGGTATCCTTAAGTTGTGGATCTTATTCGTCTTATGCTTGGTCTACAGGTGCTAATACTGCTACAATAAATACAAGTAGTTCAGGAAACTATAGCGTCACTGTTATGGATGTGTCGGGATGCTTCGGAACGTCACCAGTAAAGACGATAACCTTAAGTCCATTGCCTGCGCCCGTTATCACCGCACAAGGGTCAACTCAATTCTGTGACGGAGGTTCTGTAACACTGGATGCTGGTAATGGATACAGCAGTTACAGCTGGTCTAACGGTAAAAACACACAAACGAATTTGGTAACTGCCTCAGGAACATTTACCGTAACAGTAACTAATGCAGGCGGATGTGCCGCTACTTCGGCTCCCACTACTGTCGACGAATGGATTCCGCCTACACCAACGGTATCTACCAGCACGGGGATTACCACCTTCTGTATAAACTCAGGAATTTATCTCACAACTCCACTTAATGGTTATGCTTATCAATGGCAGAAAGGGACTACGAATATCGCCGGTGCAACAAATAAAAACTTTACACCAACTTCTTCAGGAAGCTATAAAGTAAAAATTACTGACACTCACGGGTGCAGCAAAACAAGCACAGGTTTATCGATAACTGTATATACTGCACCCACTGCTACCATCAGCATAAGTGGCAGCGGGAACATCTGTTCAGGCCAAACAAAAATTATTACTGCCAATGGAGGTACTGGATTAACCTATCAGTGGAAGCGGGATGGAAACAATATCTTCGGAGCTACTTCATCAACTTACACCGCCAGCATTGCTGGAAATTATACATGCTTAATTACGAATATGAATGGATGTTCAACTACTTCAAACAGCATTGCAATCACAAGCAACTGCAAAGGTGATGAAGCAAATATAACCTCACAAAAGGAAGTCTCCTGGTTTATTTATCCGAACCCAACCAGCAGCGACTTGCACATACGCGTAAATACGGGAAGTGTAGAGAATGGGAGTTATCAAGTTGAAATCAAAAATTTATTAGGAATTACAATCTGGCAAAATGAATCAACATTTACAAATAGTACAATAGCCGATGATGTGATCATAGATCGCTCTGTACCCAGCGGAGTTTATTTAGTAGTTGTGTTTATGGGTGAGCAGGTTTATTATTCTCAGTTTATACTTACAAAAAGATAATTTCAATTTACTAAGTTCTACAACAAGGCAGCATGTTAAAATTAACAGGTTGCCTTGTTTATTTTAAGATAATTATAACATCAATATTTCATCGAAAAAGCAACTCATAACCATGTGCTTGCTCTTGGAGCAGCATATTGTCGAAAAGAGTAGCACCTTCATTACCTCACCAGTTGCAATATCTCTATATCAAATAACTCAGGAACTGCGTGAAAAGATCAATCAACTCAATTTAATGATGGAGCAAGTTAATGGCGACTATCAGGTTAGATTTGGGATGAACACTTTTGATAGATTCTTTTATGAACCTTCCACTTCTTTGGATAAGAAGCCTTTAGAAGTTAAACTGAATTCGCAAAAAAGTTTAGCACATCTCCATGGATGAGAATTCCCAAACAGAAAGAATTCGAATTTTTATAAATTAACTACAGAATACTTTAATAGATGAATTAGTGCCGTTAATTTTTGGCTTTAATTGAATCATTATACATTTTTACTTTCTTGATACAGCTATTCAATTACTATTTTCCATGCCTGATTCGTATGGGTACATTCTATATTAACTAAACACATACCTGCAGGTAACGTCTGAAGATCTACTGCAGTTGAAACGCTGGAGGTTTTCATTTGATGAAGAAGTTGCCCAGTTACATTCCAAATCGAAATGTTTAGGAGTTCTTCGGAGAAATTATCGTCGATGTGAAGAATTTTGGCCGTAGAATAAACCATTAGCTCCTTGCTTTCTTCCGGCACCATGTCTTCAGCGCCTATTCGTTGGGTTTGCCCCGCAACAATCGAAGCTCCTGGCACACTGTTGTAGGCCCAATCGTTAATTTTCATTGCCTGACAACCTGCGCCGACGGATACCCGCATCCAACCATAATTGTAATTATTTTGTCCAGCCTGATCTTTAAATCGAAAGGCAAAAAACCGGTTATATTTTCCTTGCCAAACGCTATCGCTACAACTGCTGCCTTTTGAGCAAAAGAATCCGGCATCAGAACCATATAGAAAGGTATTCCAGTCACCTGGAACGTTGTTTTTTATTATCTGTCCGGGGTGTAATAATTTAGGAAAATGCTGATAGAAAAAACAATTACCCTGCGTGAGGATCTCTACTGACTCCTTAGCAAAGCAATAAATGTATTCATTGCTAAAGCCCTCTGAATCAATAAATCGGAACTCATAAACTCCATCATTATTTAAATCCAGATTAAAGTGAGTATTGTCAATTATGATATCGGGCGGATCGAAATATAAAATTTGGGCACTAGCACTTGAGTGCATTATCATCATTGCTCCTCCAAGAGAAGTATAAGCTGCCAGTTTTTTTCGGAGGTCTTTTTTCATAATTTAAGATTTAGTATTAAAAATTTTTTAATCATACTTCTTGGATTAATAAACTATCTGTAAATTATGGAAAAATGTATATAACCCTTTTGGCTCTGCTTTGCGAATGGAGTGAAGCAAATATGTTGAAATTATTTATGAAATTGCATTAGAAGGAATTTTCTGTCATTCATTGTTTAAACTTTAATTGAAGCCTAATACGGCTATTCAATTACTATTTTCCAGGTCTGATTCGTATGGGTACCTTCTATCTTCACCAAACACATACCTGCAGGCAGCGTTTGAAGATCTACTGCAGTTGAAACACTTGAGGTTTTCATCTGATGAAGAAGTTGTCCTGTTACACTCCAAATAGAAATATTTAATAATTCGCCAGAGAAATTATCGTCGATGTGAACAATTTTGGCAGTAGAATAAACCGTTAGCTCATTACTTTCTTCCGGCACCATGTCTTCACTACCTATTCGTTGTGTTTGCCCTGCAATTATTGAGGCTCCGGGCACACTGTTGTATGCCCAATCGTTAATTTTCATTGCCTGACAACCTGCGCCGACGGATACCCGCATCCAACCATAGTTGTACTTATTTTGTCCAGGCTGATCTTTGAATCGAAAGGCAAAAAACTGGTTATATTTTCCTTTCCAAAAATTATAGGTACAAGTATTCCAGCAAAATAATCCGAAAAAAATACCATATTCAATGGGACTCCAGGTACCGGGAACCTTATTTTTTATTATTTGTCCTGGGTGTAATAATTTAAGAAATTTTAGATAGTTAAAACAAGAACTGCGATAGAGGATCTCTGCTGAATCGTTACCCACACAATAAATTATTTCAGTGCCTGCACTGGATATCTCCAAATCGAAAAATCTGAAATCATAAACTCCATCATTATTTAGATCCAGATCAAAAGAATTATTATCAATGATGATATCAGGAGGATTGAAATATAGGATTTGGGAGCTAGCACTTGATTGCATTATCATCATTGCACCTCCAAGAGAAGTATAAGCTGCCAATTTTTTGCGGAGCTCTTTTTTCATAATTTAAGATTTAGTATTTAAAAATCAGTTTTGAAATCTGTTTGCCTTCACACTAACCATTCTTTGACAAGCTCAGAGGATCAATGGCTGAGAAAGATTAAAGAATTTTACTAGCTCTTTTATTCGATCTTTCAATCGCCATAGTAAAAATCAACCTATTCATTTTTTTGCGCAACCAGAAATTACAGGGTTTGTTTGAATTTTTTAATCATATTTTTTAAAATATCACTGAATCATTCCTCACACGACTTCGCCCGTATGTCAATTATCCCACTTCACGTCCTGACCAGATCTCGCATTATAATTTTAAATGAGGCTTCATTCTGGCTTGCAACAATTCCAAACTTGGCCATAATCTGAAGTAAGATAAAAGAATAAATCTGTCCCCCCATCTAACCCCTTAAATAAGAATACCTCTGTAAGTTGTTAATTTACAAAGGCATTCAAATTTACTAGTGCCCGGGAAGGGAATCGAACCCCCACAGTATTGCTACTACCAGATTTTGAGTCTGGCGCGTCTACCAATTCCGCCACCCGGGCAATGTCAGCAAGCAATCTTTCATATTATATAAAATCTTCGGATGA
>JACCZZ010000079.1 GCA_013695715.1 Chitinophagales bacterium
ATTACCTGTTAATCCTTTGCTGTCCCGCAAATTTTTGCCCCGGCGCACCTAGCCTTTCGAACATCAAATTTACTTGGTAGTTACTGTAGTAGTAACCGTTTCTTTCTCCCAAATCCTGCTTAAATGGTATTAGCCATTTTTTAAAAGTATTTTTTGAAACGCCATACATTCCTGATAATTCCTTTAGGGAATATGGTTTCACTTGAATAATCTCTTGTTTGGTTCTTTCTAAGCTCATACTAGCTTTTGACTCGTTCTTAAATTACTTTCTGAATGTTTTTATATTGTAAATCAGCTTCGTTTCCTCTTAATTTTCGAAGCATCAAAGAAGTAAAGAAGTTTTGCTGAGATACTGTTAATTTGATTTGTACGAAACGTTTGTGCTAAGTTTTGGAAATAGTCTATGTCCGTTCTATCGTTTGTCAAGAAAATAGAATTCTTCCAAACTATCGTTAGGAAGCTGCCTGGCGCAAATTGCCAGTTATAGACAGCATCTATATTGAAAGAATTAAAATTTTGATGATTTTTTTTTGCAGTAGTATTGGACGCAACCAATTCGCCTTTATCTGCGAGATCATATAGGTCATGAATGAATACATTGCTCCAATAATGCCTCAACCTAAGTGTTAGAGCAGAATTTTTACTAAAGCCGTATTTAAAGAAAAAAGTGTTCTCTA
Organism: Chitinophagales bacterium; assembly: GCA_013695715.1. Classification (GTDB taxonomy): domain Bacteria; phylum Bacteroidota; class Bacteroidia; order Chitinophagales; family UBA10324; genus JACCZZ01. The sequence goes on from JACCZZ010000079.1 coordinate 678, forward strand.
CCGTTTTTGTTAGTCTTCTGGAAAAAAGAATTGACCGTCGTAAAAAAATACTATCATATTCTTTTTGATAAAATCCTAGTTCATTCTTCGAAACGGTTAAGAAGCTTGCCTGGGTTACCGAAAATTTATCGCTAAATCTGTATAGATTGTTTATTCCAAACTCATTGTACACACCGTTGAATGGATTTCTGAGACTGTAAAACCCACTTATTGATAACGAATATTTTTTTGCAGCATTAGATTGAAGTAGGAGATTTAAGTTCTTTTTTTCAACCGTTTTGAAAACATAACCCTGTTCTCTCGGTTCAAAAAAGTCGTTTCCTCTAGGGACATAGCCCGTAAATAAAATCAGATCCCAAAGATTTTTAAATTGTACACCCGCTTCTATTCCGCTTGTGAACTCTTGAAACTTGGATTCTGTTTTAGCGTTCAAAATATTTTTATTAAGTCTTCTATGTGTCGCAGTGAATTCAACCGTCACGCTGTTGTACCAACTAGTTGGCCTTACCCACCTGTACACAGCAGTCAGATAATGATTTAAGTAGTTATTAAATCTAAGAATTCCTAAATCATTAATATCATACTTATCGTTTGCTATGTCTTCGGAAAAATAAAGATTCATTCTACCTTTTGTTTTCGCCAATTGCCAATAATGTGCGTATCCTGTTTTATTCGGGCCTGTCGGTATAAGCAGTTGGCTAACCACTAGCTTACCATTAAAGTTTATTGAATTTGATCTGTTATTGATATTATAGACTGCTGCACTGACATTTGCGTCTTTATATTCACGTTTTCTCAAAACACTAGTATTAATAAAGGAAATAGAGGAGTTATTCTTTAAGCTTTGATCAAGGACGGCGATATTATAGTTTGTAAAAGGTTCGGTTAAAACTTTGCGCTTTACCTGATTAGAATCAGTTATTTCTGCGTAAGCAGAATTGGTAATTGCATTGAACACTCCTATTCCTAAACCTTTTTTTGTGCGTCCCGAAATTTTAATTGCATTAATTAACTTGGAATTTTCTGGATTCGAGATAACATTTTCTCCTGCCTGAAGCCTATCATACACTGAATTGTAGCCTACAGGGGTTCCGCCAATTCTTCTTGAGTAAAAAAGATTGCCTTTGTTAAACAACTCAGTTCCTTCAGTGAAAAACAAACGGTTTTCGTTAAATCTTATCTCGAATGGTGAAAGGTTTAAAACCTGATTGTCGCTTTGAACTTGTCCAAAATCCGGGATTAGAATCATATCGAGTGTAAAACTTTCATTTATACCATACTTAACGTCCATTCCAGCATTTAGAAAAGTCGAAAAACCCGAACCGTCTTTCACTGGGTAATGATTTGCATAACTTGTGACATAGGGCGATAGGGATAATCTTAGAGACGGTTCAATGTCTTTGATATTAGTCCAAATGCCAAACTGGTTTAAAAACCCTTTTTGCGTAACGCTCACAGGATTCCAGGTTAAATACTTGCCAGCCTTGTTTCTCTTTCTTACAACGTTCAGGCCCCAATCCTGTGTTTGTTTTCTGTTAAACCGCAAAGAGGAATAAGGGATCTTCATTTCAAAATACCAGCCATCATTTGACATTATGGAGGCACTTTCCCAAATAGAATTCCACGACCTGTCTTCCTGTTCCGAACTTGAATATCTTGAGTCAATTTGCCCTCCGTAAGGAGTTACATAAAATGCAAACCCATTTATTTTATCATTGTAAGTATCTAAAATGATTCCGATTATGTCGTTTACTCCTTCTTCATCCCTTGCTACAAGCTCGGTAGATATACTATCCTTGGTGCTTTCTTTACAGTAACCTCCCACATACACAAACCTATCACTGTAGAAAATGTAAACTTGTGTTCGTGTGTTTGAGTCTTCTAAAATTCCATTGTTTGGCTTCCATTCATAAAAGCCGGTGATTGGATTTATTGCATTCCAAATTGGCTCTTCCAGCTTTCCATCAATCTTAACAGATGATTCAATCTTTTGTGTTGTAAATAGTCTTGCTTGTGAAAAGCAGTTTTCTAATGGCAAGTGCATGGCACAGCATATCAGGGCAAAATTGCAGTACTTCATTCCCAACATTTGTGATTTTTTTCTAAAAAACTTACTCTTTAAAAGTAGTCAGGCCGGAAAGGAAATAGGTTGGTAAATTGATAAGATGAGTAAAATGCTTGTTGAGATGAGGAACGATTTTACTGCAGCAGGTGCTGGATATTCTTGCGATAGTTGCGGCTTAATCTTAATTCTTGGCCTGTTTTTAATTTAATAATGTAGTCACCGTTATACAATGAGTGAAGTTCTGTGATGTACGTTGAATTTACGATTACGGACTTATGAATTCGTAAAAAGGAAGTCGGTAATCTATCTTCTAAAGACTGTAATGTTTCTTTGTGGAGGAATTTCTTTCCGTGAATAAAAACAGAAACGTAGTTCCCTGCAGATTCGATATATAAAATGTCACTTGACTGTACAACTGATATTTTTGCATTGTCTTTAATGCTTAACACAATCTCTTGCTCATCATAAAAAACCCTCTTAATCATTTCGGTTAACTGAGCAATTGAACTATTTGTTGGCTTGAATTGATGAGACGCATCCTTGCACAGCCTCTTTGCTTTGTCAAGAGATTTCTTAAAGCGTTCATCCGTGAATGGCTTTACTAAGTAATCAATGGCATCGCTTTCAAAAGCTTTCAATGCATAATTGTCATATGCGCTTATAATAATGATGACCGGGAAATATTCATCTTCTAATTTGTCAAGCACCTCTAATCCATTCAAATAGGGCATTTGAATATCAAGAAAAATAATATCAGGCTTTAGTTGAACAATTTGCATGAGCGCCTCACGTCCATTTTTACATTCCGCAACAATGTCAAAACCATTTGATACTTGCAATTGGAGCTTTACGGCCTCTCTTGATAGTTTTTCATCATCTGCAATGAGCACACTGTACTTACGCATAATGCAAAGGTATTTTTATCGTGACCTTCCAGCCCTGCAAGCCATCCAAATCTACACGTCTGAACTCAAATTGCTGTTGCTTTCCATACATCGTTTTAAGTCGCTCCTCAGTATTAGTAAGGCCAATTCCTTTAGAAATAATATTCTTCACCACTTCTTCCATAGTGCTGTCCTCTACAGACAAAACCAAATAGTGGTCCTCCTGGTATGCGCTTATGCTGATAACACTGGGTGAGGAAGATCTCTCAACTGCGTATTTAATAGAGTTTTCAACAAGGGGTTGTAAAATCATTGATGGTACAAGAGCTTCATTCAACTTAACATCAGTATGAAATGCAGCTCGCAGTTTATCTTCAAAACGAACTTTCTGAATATCAAGATAAAGTTGTAGTAGATGGAGTTCCTTTTCTAAAGTGATTTCAATATTGGAATTTTCTTTTAATGAGAAGCGCATCAAATCACTCAACTTCTCCATAATCTCAATTGACTTCTTTTTTTCGCCAATCTTCATTAGAGTGATAACTGAATGGTGAGCATTGAATAAAAAATGGGGTTGTAGTTGTTGCTTGAGAAAAGACATGCGCCTATCTGTTAACTGCTTTTGTAAAACCAAACTATTATTTCTCTCGCTTTGAAGATCTCGATAATATTTAATACTGTTTAACAGCAAGACCATTACCCCGTATATGATTAAATTGTAAAAACTTCCTGATATTACTAATTTATCAACTATACTTTTACGATCCTCCTTAGTCAGTGTTTCTAACATAAAGTCAATATATGCAGACGCTACAACAATATGAATTCCATTGATGCACAGGAAAAAGAGAAAATGATACAGTAGAAATCGTTTTGTCGAAATTTCAGCATACGAATAACGATTGGCAAAAAAGGCAACTGGGAAACTAAAAAAGAACCATAAATACCAGGCTGATGCAAATGGGATGACTTCATCCCAATTAACCCTTTTCTCCCAAAACATACCTTGGAAATAATTACTTGCAATATGAAGAACTACAATAAAACTCCAGATAGTAAAGCTTAGCAGTATATGTTTTTTTCTAATCCGCACATCTGAAATTATAAATTGAAAGTACTACAAAAGGTACTTTATGATAACAGGATGAAAAAGACTTCTTAAGCGATTACGGCAGATGATAAGCCGTGTATTCGGTTAAATCAGTTTGCGTGAATTTCCTGAATAAAGGTTTGAGTTGACAATTCGTGTGACAAGATGCTTTCAAGCCTTTGATTGTTTGTAGTTTGTAAGATATAGTTCTCATCACAGGCTTCATTGTGATGAACTAAACACCCAGCTCCCAGAACTGATTTTCTGGTTCTCATCGTACCCGCCGGTAATTAATACATTTCCATTGGATAATAATGTTGCACAGGAAAATAGCATCTGTAGCTCTAAATCGCCAGGTATAGGTGTAAATTTTGCATACCTTGTTCTATATAATTCCGCTTTATTTGCTCCGCCGGTAATTAGTACATTACCATTAGACAACAAAATAGATGTGCTATAATGTTTGTAACGTCTAAAATTCATGTGTGCTGATGATTGGAAAGAAGAGGATGCCGGATCATACAATTCTGTGTCGTTATAAACGCCTCTTGAATCACGTTCGTCGGAACCCCCAGTGACTAATACCATGCCATTGCTTAGCAAAACCGCATCATGTTTATGTCGTTTTAAAGACATACTTCCTGTGACGCTAAATGTCTTTGAATTAAGTGAATAGATTTCTGCTGATGGATGAATTTTAATATTGGGCCTACGTCCTTCATGTCCCCCTGTTATTAAAACATTTCCATTTTTCAAGAGAGTTGCAGTATGTGATTCTCGGGCAACTTTCATTGAACCTATAGGAGCGAATGTTGCTTTTTCAACATCGTAAAGCTCCGCCGATTGTAAAAAAGCCCAACCGGTGCTAATTCCGCCTGCTAACAAAACCTCTCCACCTTTTAGGGTCGTTGCCGTATGCCCGCTTCTGGGAACATTTAGTAAAGGGCCAATTGAAAAGGTTTCTTTTTCAGGATCAAAAACTTCCGTGCTGGATAAATAGTTTCCATTATAGCCACCTGCTATTAAAACTTTTCCATCTGGCAACAATGTTGCTGAATGCCCGGATCGGGCGAAGCGCATTTGCCCAACCGGCTTAAATGTTTTTAATTCAGGATTATACACTTCAGCACTTGCTAAAGAAGCGCCTGTAAAACCTCCGCAAATAAGGACAGTACCATTTTTTAGGAGGGTAGCAGAATGCGCCGAACGTGCTGTCGTCATTCTACCGATGTAGGTAACTGAACCTAAAGTGGAGTCAGCTTTGATTTCAACTCCTTCATGGGTTAATGAATCATGAGATAGCCGCTGCCCACAGGATGTAAGTTCTGAGGCAAGGATAATATATAGCCCAATTTTTTTCATCACCTTAATCTTTTTGTAAACAGACCTAAGCCAAAAAATAGGAAGGCATAAAGAACAAGCATATTATTTGGTCATAAAATAAGATGAATTATTTCAAACTGGCACAACAGGGCAGAACAGTTGACCGCTTTTCATCAAAATTGATTATATTTTACATGATCTGACCATTCCGGAAAAATGATCCCAACTCTTCAAATAATAGCATGATCCTTATCCAATCAAATCATTTTTTTGAAAAACAATAGCCACTATCGTCAATTTATAGGTGCGTAAGTTTTGGATTAAAATGTTGGTAGGTTAGCAACAAGTCAAAGGAATAAAACTGGTCAAATCCGAACAATTTAGTCAGATTAATCGTGCCGTTCGCACATTAGTTTTCTAGCTTTAATTTAGAACCATCTGATAGTTAGTGTATTAAGCGCCTGGTAGACTATTGTCATCTTATCCAAAACCAAAGTTGATTATTATAACTGAACAGTATTGCATCACTATTAAGCTATTGAATTTTTAACCATTTTATTAGGATAGTAACACGTATTTTAGCACTGGTTAAGAGCAATAGAACATTTCAATAATATTATATGGTTTTAGTGGTAGAAGATGATGAAGACGATCAGGAAT